>DATEOJ010000256.1:0-22909 GCA_035274235.1 Pyrinomonadaceae bacterium | reverse complement strand
CTGCTCGGTGTAATCGGCTCCCCACACCTTTCCGAGTAATGAGCGGTGAGTGAGGACACGATCGTGATTCGAGACCATGTATGACAACAGCTCAAACTCTTTCGGCGTGAGATGCACGGCTTCGCCGCGGACGTAGATGAGGTGGTTTGGAAGATCGAGTCGAAAATCCCCGACGTCGGTGATCGGTGTCGAATCGGTCTCGGGAACCCGTCGAAGGGCGGCCCGGACGCGAGCGAGGAGTTCGTCCATGCCGAATGGCTTTGTAATGTAATCGTCGGCTCCCGCGTCGAGAGCCTCTACCTTTATCCGTTCCTCGCCGCGAACCGAAAGGATGATAACCGGGACCGGTGACGCGCGGCGTATTTCACGGCAAACTTCGATGCCGCTCATTTCGGGCATCGAGAGATCGGTGATAACTAGATCGGGATTAAAGTCGCGAAAGAGATCGAGTCCGGATTCGCCATCGGACGCTGTCCGAACATCGTATCGATGTGCACCGAGACTTCGCTTCAAGACACGCGTGATCTGAAATTCGTCGTCGATGACAAGAATGCGCTTGGCAGTCATTTGTCGGTGTTCATTTTGCAGCGGCCTTCTTTTCCATTACCGCGGACTCGGTCGGCAGTTCGCAGACGACACGGGTGACAAAGTCGCGTCCCCCGTCCTCGATCCAGATCCGGCCACCCTGCGACTCGACCATCCCGCGTGCGATCGTAAGACCAAGACCCAGACCGTTTCCTTTGGCCTCGGCGACCGGTGCGTCGAGCTGAGTAAACTTGTCGAACACACGTTCACGGTCGATCTTCGGAACACCACGTCCCTGGTCCTCAACAATGAGCCTGACCTTCGCACCAGATGTAAGCTGCGCCGAAACACGGATCCGCATACCTTCGTCGGAGTATTTCGCGGCGTTATCCAGGAGCGTGAACAATACCTGTTCGACCGATACCGGATCCACATCGAGCTGCGGCAGATCCGGATCGATCTCGAGCTCGAGTCGATGATGGGCGAGCTGTTTACGAGCCCGGTTCACCGCGTTACCGACGATCTCCTCTACCGAACAAAGCGATCTGCGAACATCGACCGCGTCTGCCTCGATCTTGGCGATGCCGACCATTCCGTCGATAAACTCGTTGAGCCGGTCAGTTTCCTCGTTGATGATCTCTAGAAACTCGTGACGTGATTCGTCATCCAGATCGGCAGTTTCACGCCCCCCGAGGAGCGTCGTTACTGACGCTTTTATCGACGTCAATGGAGTTCGAAGATCGTGCGTTACGGCATCGAGCAACGCCGACTTTAGTTTCTCGCTGCGGCGAAGGGCCTCGGCCTCGCTTGCCTGCTCGAACGCATTCTTAAGCTCGTCATACAGACTTTCGATCTTTCTCTGACGGGCTTCGGATTCTTCGGTTCGGCGCCGCGCATAGCCGGAGAGTTGTCCCGCTATCAGAGCCGTGATGATGAACACGCCGAACGCTACAAGATTCTCCGGATCGGAGATGGTGAGCGTGTAGTAGGGCCGGAGAAAAAAGAAGTTGAAGCAGACGATACCCGTGATCGACGCCGCGAGTCCTGCCCGGCTACCAAAACCGCTCGCAGCAATAAGCACGAAAAGCAGGAGCGTGAGCGCAACTTCGGTCGAGTTAAGATAAGCGCGGAATGGCAGAAGTACTGCTGTGATCAACGCGACGCCCACGATTGCACCGAGCGCCGCATATAGTTTTCGTATTTTCAGGAAAGAGTTCATCTAACTACGCCGCGTCAGTCTGCGGCTCGGAGTTTGGCCGTCGCATTCCCAGCGAAAAATCTTCACGACCATGCCGAACGAACCATAATACACCCGCAGCGGCCGACAGAATACCGGAGACGATCGTGAGCGTTTGCGGATAGATGTAGTACATCGCCTCGCTCGCAATATAGCTCGAGATGCCGAAGACGGTAAGCTCGGCACCGCGTTCGAGCGTCGAGATACGGCCGCGGATATAATCCGGGAGACTCCGTTGAAAAAGTGTCTCTTGAATCGCATATTCCACGCCGATGACAAGCCTGGACACAAACGAAAAGATAGAGAACCAGAGCAGTGTCGGCATAAGTCCCGCCATCGAGAAAAGAGCTCCGTGGACAAGCAGCGTCACGCCGATAAAGAGGCTATGTCGTTTGGTTAGGTCGAGCCAAACCGACGTCCGATGCGCGATGAGCATGCCGATCGCGAGACCGAGGCCGGCTGAAAACCAAAGCATGCCGACAGCGATATCGGGATTCCACCCTTCGACCAACGGAAATTCGACACCGCCCATTCGATCGTAGATGACGTTGATCGCTCCGCCGCCCGTGGCCCAGATCATATTCATCACTATGATCGTGAATGCAAACCGATTTGCGAGCGCGTACTTGAAGCCTTCGCTCATCTCTGTCACAAAGCTCGGCTTGTCCGAGGTCCGTGACATGCGTTCGCCGGTTTCCTTGTCGCGAGTGGCCTCCTCAGGGATCAGCCAGACCGTGAACGCCGAAACTAGAAACGATGCGGCGTTGATAAGGAACGCGATCTCGTAACCGAAGATCGCGGCGGCCCACCCACCGAGCGCGGAACCGATCGCCATCAGGAGGAAACGTGTCGAGAACATCAATGCCGTTCCCGCCAGGAGTCCTTCCTGACCGGTGAGGTTTGGCGTGGCGGCGTTCTTCGCACCGTCGAAGAATGCACCGAAAGTCGAAAGCAGAATGGTCGCCACGTATGCGATCCAAAGATCATCCGGTTTGCTGACCAGAAGGAACATCATCGCGACCGCGACCCGTGCAAGATCCGTGATGATCATCACTTGCTTGCGGGAAAACCGGTCGACGAACGTACCGGCGATCGGCGACGCAAACGCGAATGGAATGAGGCGACACACGAAGAGTAGTCCCGCCGCGGTCGGCGATTCGCCGCTCACAACGCGCACCAATCCGAGACCAGCGATAAAGTTGAACCAGTTACCGAGTTCGGAGATGAACTGACCTGCGAGCAAGTTCCGGAAATTCCGGTTACTGCGGATCAGCTGCATGTAGGTCAGCGATTCCACCGTAAGAGAATAGCGAACGAAGGGGTTAGTTGCGAGGAGATGGGCTAAATTGCCGGTGAGTAATCGTAGCTAGCCGCAGATTACGCAGATCGCGCAGATTTTTTAGTGCAAGGATTTTCTGTCGGCTGCTTATGCTAGTTGTGAGTACCTTGGTACCGCGAACTGACGAGAAATCACTCCATAATAAATCTGCGTCATCTGCGTAGTCTGCGGCTAATCGCGCCGACCACAATCAGTTTACGCCCTATAGCTAGACTCTCGCCGCCCGCCAGTTTCGGAATCTTCTCAAAGCCAACGAGAAGCCCGTCCAAACAAGAAACGCTCCGCCGACGCATGCGATGAATCCGATGATCTGACCGACGATCCCGCCTGTTTCTCCCGTGTGCGTAAAGCGAAACCACGAACGCAATTGCCGTCCGGAATTTTGTCCGCCGTACGGTTCCCACTTCGTCGTCGCACCGGTCGCTGCTTCGACGGTCAAAGTCGAACGCCCGAAGATGTTCCAGTAGATGCCCTCGTCGATCGTGAAAACTGCTGCTTCTTTTTCGATCGGCAGACGAAGTGAGATCGAACGCCATGTCGGGGACTGCACTTCGGCCGTCGTCCATGCGGGCGTTATGTTACTCGGAAACTCGTATGGTTTTTCTTGACCTTGTCCGCCGCCCTGCTGTTGCTGCTGCGGAGGCACGTCGTTTCCAGTTAGCGTGTACAACAGATTGGAAGCCCACTGGTATGAGATGACGGTCGCAGTGAGTGTGAATACGATCAAAAATAATGACGTCCAGAAGCCGATCGTGTTATGCCAATTGAAATTCCTCGCCTTTCCGCTCAAACCGCGTTTGAACCAAAGCACCGGCTTGATCGATTTCCACGTCACGTTGCGCGGAAACCAGATGTAGATACCCGAGATCGCGAGAAAAAGGAACAGCAGGTTCGACGCTCCTGTGATCCCTTTGCCAACGGGACGCCCATCTCCAGACAAGGCAACGTATCGATGCCAGTTCCGAAGTTCGCTCATCAAGCCGCGAACGGATTTGTTCCCCTCGGCGATCGCTCCGGTGTAAGGATCAACGTAGACTTGTCCTTCTCGACCAAGGCTGATCAGCCACGCCGCACCCGCTTCGTTCGTGATCGACATCGCCGATGGCTTCGCCTCCGGCCGCGACTCACGAACCTTTTCGATTATTTGTTGGGGCGTGAGTTTGGCAGCACCGTCCTGAACCAACACGTGGCGTGCATCATCTTCGGAAAGCTCAATAAGCTGCCGTTCAAACGCGAGCAGTGCGCCCGTGACGCACATAATAAAGATGATCACACCGGCGGTGGCGCCGGCGGTAAGGTGCATCCAGAAAAGAACCTTGCGGAAAGTTTTCATAAAACGTACGACGGACTATTAGTCCGTCGGGAATCAAGACAAATTGCGACCGCGAAACTACACGTCGGCCCACCGCCTCAGAAGATTGTGATAAACGCCGGTAAGTTGGACAACCGACGGATGGTCCGGGGACTCCGCCGAGAGACGCTGGATCGAACTATCGAGGTCGAAAAGGAGCGTCCGCTCTCCGTCGTCGCGGACCATGCTTTGAATCCAAAAGAAGGACGACACCCGTGCACCCCGTGTAACCGGCGTCACATGATGCAGGCTGCTCGCGGGATAAAGGATCATGCTTCCCGCATTCAGCTTCACTCGCTGCACACCGAAGTTATCTTCGACAACTAATTCCCCACCGTCATATTCATCAGGATCGGAAAAGAAGAGCGTCGCCGATAGATCGGTCCGAATGCGATGCTCAGTTCCCGTCACCTGACGTATCGCGTTGTCGACATGCGTTCCGAAGCTCTGTCCGCCCGAGTAACGATTGAACAAAGGTGGAAAGATCTTGCTCGGTAACGCGGCCGAAACGAACAGTGGATTCCGCTCAAGCGCCGCAAGGATCAGATCACCGATCTCGATCGCCGCGGGAGCGTTCTCCGCGAGCTGCATGTTATTTTTCGCTCGACGAGATTGATGGCCGGCCGTGACGTCGCCATCGATCCATTGGGACGCGTCGAGACGCGCACGAATCGCGGCGACCTGTTCACGGTCAAAAATATCGGGAACCTGGATAAGCATTTAGAAGCTGAATCCCGAGCTGACAAGGATCGAACGTCCGGCACCAGGGACGATGTGTCCGCCACCGATACGATCGATGTAGTACTTGTCGGCGATGTTGTTGATGTTCAGACGGAGATCGATATTCTTCGTCAGACGGTACGACATCATCGCGTCCGCAACCCAGTAAGAGTCGACGAGGCGGGTATTGATGTTGTTACCGAATCGCTTTCCCACAAAACGCGGACCGCCGCCGAAGAAGAACCGGTCGAGGCGATAAGTCGTCCATAGGTTGAACGAGTTTCGCGGCGTGTTGATCATCTCCTTGCCCTGTTCGTAGATCGGTACGCCATTGACGAGTGTGAATGCGTTCGACTCAACGATCTCGCTATCAAGCAGCGTGTAGCCCGAGAAGATCTGCCAGTTCCGGGTGATATTGCCGGTCGCACTTAGCTCAATTCCGTTGAGAAGAACGTCGCCATCGAGCGTTGGCGGGTCACCCGGATTTAGTCCGGGTGTCCGTGCATTCGTCTTGCGGACGCTGAACACCGCACCGCTAAGCAGAAGTCGATTGCCCAATAAGTCCCATTTGGTACCGGCCTCGTAGGTAAGCGTTTCTTCCGGATCGAGACGAGCATCGGCAGGTGAATAAAGCAGCCCTTCGAGCGAAGGATTCGCCGACGTTCCAAAGCTCGCGTACAAGGTGCCGAATTCGACCGGCTTGAAAACCAGGGCCGCGCGACCGCTCAGGATCTTGTCGACTCGGTTGAGCGGGACGTAGACGTTTGGCGTCACTGTCGTGCTTACGTTTTGTCCCTCGACCGAGAAGTAATCCCAACGGATCCCGCCGACCAGTTGCCAACGCTTGTCTAAGTGGATCGTGTCGAACAAATACCCGGCAAACGAACTCGCTGTGGCGTTCGGCTCAAGCGGATTCACGACGATCGTGCCGGTGTACTCATCGTGCGGATTCGGATTCAGAAGCGTCGTCGTCGAGTTTGGCCCCGTACGAAGAACGCGATGATTCTTTTCGTAGGCTAAGCTTGTGCCGAAGACAGCCGAATGTTCGATCGAACCGGTTTTGAAACGAGCGTTGAAGTCAGTCTGATTATCGAAAATATCGTCATCCGCAACCCACGAACGCAATTCGCGATTGATGGTTGTCGAATTGTTGTTCGCAAACCGCGGCGGGGTCGCGATCGAGTCTCGACGCGAGTAACCGTAACGGAACTGATTTCGCACCGAGAGGTTATCGTTGAAGTCATGTTCGAACCGAGCCGTGAAAAGGTCGGAGCGTAGTTTCTCCTTGTCGCGGTCAAGGAATCCGTAGAACGTCTCACGCGGGACCGGTGCGGGACGATCGCGATGTTCGACGAGGACATTGTTGGTTACAGGGACCCAGGGAATTCCGTAATCGGAGATGTTGTCCTGCTCCATGTAGAAGTAGCCGAACGAATATCGCGTCGGCGTACCCATTCCGAAACTGATCGACGGTGCGAGTCCCCAACGACGATTCTGCACCACTTCGCGTCCCGCAAAATCCGAATCATGAGCCAAAGCATTTACGCGAACCGCGATCGTATCGCCCAACGGCAGATTCACATCGACAGTGCCGCGTTTCATTCCCGCCGTACCGCCCGTAAGTGAACCTGCGATCGAGCGTCGGAGCGTCGGAAGTTTGCTGACCAAGTTGATCGTTCCGCCCGTCGAACCACGACCGGTGAACGTCGAGCTAGGTCCCTTCACGACCTCGACCTGTTCGAGATTGAACGGATCGCGCGACTGAGCTCCGAGATCACGAACGCCGTCGACATAGATGTCATTCCGAGCACTAAAACCGCGGATCGTCAGACTGTCGCCCGCCGGAGCACCGCCTTCACCTGCGGTGAGGGTGATACCGGGAACGTTGCTGAGAACGTCGCGAAGCGTCGTCGCTCCCTGCTGTCTCATGACATCTTCGGTGATAACGCTGATGGTCTGAGGTGTGTCGCGAAGAGGCTCGGTGTATTTGGTAGAGGCAACGGCATGGGCGCCGGTGTCGACGATCTCAACGTTCGCCGATTCCGCTTCAAGGATGAGCCGTGCGTGACGGGAATCCGAGAAGGCGTAGTTGATACCGGTTCCCTCGAGAATTCGTTTGAGCGCTTGTTCGGCGGTAAAGCTACCAACTACGCCAGGCGAGGGAAGGTCAAGAACTGGATCGCTTGAAACCGAAACTTCGATGCCGGTTTTTTTCTGGTAAGCGTCGAGCACCGACCGCAACGTTCCCGCGGGGATGTTGAAGTCGATCGCGGCAAAGCGCTGATCGTCCGAACGACCAACCTCGAGCACGCCATGCCTTTCGGCGGCGTACGCAGTAACCATCCGGTGGCTGTTACCAACCGTGAATGCGACGATCGCTCCAGCGGCACCGACCGCGATAACCCAGTAACGAGGTCCGCGCCCGCGGCCCTTCTTCCCTCTCTTTGCCTTCCTAATTTCCATGTTCGAATATTTACGTCCCGTTGAAAGAGACCTTATTGAAAACGAATTTCAATTTCAGGTTCGTTCTATATTCAAACGGATTCTCACTTTCGTGTCAAACAGAATCTGTTAGTTGTAAGAATTATTTTCCCGAGAAGTTCGGAGGACGTTTTTCGAAAAAGGCTTTCACACCTTCTTCGAAGTCAGGAGAGGCTCCTGATTGGACCTGACAGTCGGCTTCAAGTTGGAGTTGAGCAGACAGATCATTCGAGAACGTCGCGTTGAGCATCTGCTTCACACGACCGATAGCACCGGTCGGGCCGGCCGCCAGTTGCAAGGCAAACTTCGTCGCCGTCGGCATGAGGTCATCAGCGGGGACGACGCGGTTGATCATACCGATCTCGAACGCTCGTTGAGCTGTGACGGTCGAGCCTGTCATCAACATCTCGGCAGCGATCTTCTCGCCAACCGCACGCGGAAGAAAAAACGAACCACCGCAATCGGGAGAAAGACCGATCCGCACGAATGCTTCGTTAAAGCTCGCGTCGTCGGACGCAAATACTATGTCGCAAGCAAGCGCGAAGTTTGTTCCGGCACCCGCACAGACACCGTTCACCGCGGCCACGAACGGTATCGGAGCTTCGCGGATCTCGTAGATAACTTCGTGAAGTGCTTTGAGCGGTTCGTCAAGAAATGCTTCGATACTTCCCTGCTGCTCACCCATTGATCGCATCTCGCGAAGATCGCCGCCCGAGCAAAACGCTCGCCCGGAACCGGTCAGTATCGCCGCCCGAGCTCCGTCGTCTACAGCCTGGCGCACTGCAACGGCCAGATCCTTTCCAAGTTGCAGCGATAACGCGTTCAAAGCGTCAGGACGATTCATTTGTATCGTCGCGACGTTGTCTTCGACGCTATACAAAACAGTCTGCAGGTTCATAGACAGAACTTCGGTGGGCTGGTCAGGCGAATCTCGCCCGAGAGCGACTCGCCTCGTGACACTCGCGACAGAAGACGGTTCGCCCAACCTTCGGCTGGAACGGAACCTGGTCGTGCTTTCCGCAGTTGTCGCAGACGATCTCGTATCGTTTCGGACCGTCTTCGCCGTCCGCCGTTTTTCGAGCCCGGCATTTGGCGCAGCGCTGCGGGGGCATCATGTTGCGCTGGTAAAAGATCTCCTGTTCTTTCTCAGTGAATAGGAAGGTCTCTTTGCACTGAACGCACGTTGTTTCGACGTCCGGCATATCTTTGCTCCTTAAAAGGCGAAGTTACGGGTGATGGGCGTAATTCTAGCACAAAGCCGTACGCCAACTGCAACGTTTAACCACGGGCCAGACGTGCGACATGTTGTCTGGCTGTTTCACCAAGCGTGTCGAGGTTATACCCACCTTCCAGACATGATACGACTCGTCCCTCGCATGCGTCGTCGGCCCATTGCATAACGGTCTCGGTCATGGACGCGAAATCGGGATCTTCAAGTTGAAGCTGGCCAAGCGGGTCGGTTTGATGTGCGTCGAATCCGGCCGATATGAAAATGATGTCGGGCTTCATCTGCGACGCGATGTCGCCGATTGCCGACTCGAACGTTCGAGTTTGATCGCCCGCAGGTGTGAATGCCTTAAGCGGGACGTTTAGTGTAGTGCCGAGACCTCTGCCCTGCCCGGTTTCTCCACGCGAACCCGTGCCCGGATACCAGGGATACTGATGCATCGAAAAGAAGAAGACGGTCGGGTCCGAGTAGAAGATTCCCTGGGTGCCGTTACCGTGATGAACGTCCCAATCGAGGATCGCGACACGCTCGATCTCCTTGTAATTGTTCTGCGCGTAGCGAGCCGCTACCGCGACGTTATTGAACAAACAAAATCCCATCGCTCGTTCAGCAGTCGCGTGATGACCCGGCGGACGCACGGCGACGAACGCATTCTTCGCTTCGCCCTTCATCACTGCGTCTACTGCCGCGACCGCACCGCCTGCAGCGAAGAGCGACGCGTCGAACGACTGCATCGAAATGGTCGTGTCCGAGTCGAGACGATCTAAGCCATTCGCAAACGCTTCTTCGACACGTCGGAAATGGTCTTTCGTATGCGCAGCCTGGACGATTCCCTGCGACGCTTTGTCCGGAGTGATCTCCACGAGACTCTTCATGAGTTCTTCGTCGCCCTTGATCGCGTCGATCACCACACGATAGCGCTCAGGCATTTCCGGATGGCCGTAACCGGTATCGTGCTTTTCGTAGATCGAGTGATGGACAAGCGCAGTGCTCATAACGTGAGGCTATCACATGCGGTGTAATTTCGAGTGCCGTCGCGAACGCGTTATACTTTCCTTTCCGTCAGTCACTCTATGTCCACTCAACAGCGCATCAAGGCGATCGATTCGCACACAGGCGGCGAACCGACTCGAGTCGTGACGTCCGGCTTCCCTGATCTAGGAGGCGGATCGATGGACGAACGCCTTGAGCGTTTTCGGCGCGATCACGACTTTCTGCGGTGCGCGATCGTCCGCGAACCGCGAGGTTACGACGCGATAGTTGGCGCTCTTTTGTGCGAACCTGTCGACAAGTCAGCCGCCGCCGGGGTGATCTTTTTTAACAACGTCGGATATCTAGGTATGTGCGGTCACGGAACGATCGGACTTGTTCGAACTCTTGAACACATGGGCAAGATCACGGCGGGCAAGCACAAGATCGAGACTCCGGTGGGGATGGTCGAAGCGGAGTTGGAAAGCGACGGATACGTTTCGATCACGAATGTTCCGAGTTATCGATTTGCAAAAGACGTTTCGATTGAGGTCGATGGAAAAGGAACGGTGCAAGGCGATATCGCATGGGGCGGCAATTGGTTCTTTCTGATCAGCGAACATCCGGTTGAAGTAGAGCTCAATAATCTCGCTCAACTCACTGAATATTCCGCCCGCGTACGCGACGCTCTATCAGCAAACAACATCACCGGTGCAAACGGCGCAGAGATCGATCACATCGAGCTTTATTCCTCCACGCCAAATGCCGACAGCCGCAACTTTGTTCTATGTCCCGGTATCGAGTACGACCGTTCGCCTTGCGGGACCGGGACCAGTGCAAAGCTCGCCTGTCTCTATGCCGACGGAAAGCTAGGCGAAGGGCAAGTGTGGCGTCAGGAAAGTATCACGGGAACGATCTTCGAAGGACGCATCCGTCTTGAGGGTGACAACGTCATCCCGATCATTCGCGGCTCGGCGTATGTCACCGCCGAGCTCGACCTCATTCTCGACGAGCAGGACCCTCTTCGGTTCGGTATCGGAAAATGAACTATGACGTCGCGATCATCGGTGCGGGAATAGTGGGTGCCGCGTGTGCTGCGAGCCTGTCCGCCTCGGGCCTTCGCGTACTCGTTCTCGATTCGAAGAATGTCGCGACCGGAACAACGGCCGCGGGAATGGGTCACATTGTTCTGATGGATGACAGCGAGGCGCAGCTTGCCCTGACCGGTTACTCGAGACGTTTGTGGAACAAGTTTGCGGACGAGCTTCCGGCCGATGCCGAATACGATCACTGTGGCACCATCTGGGTCGCCGCTGATGAAGAAGAGCTGTCGGAAGTGAGACGGAAGAAGTCCGTCTACGCGGAACACGGGGCCGATGCAGAGATTCTCGACGACAGAGCTTTGCGGGAACTGGAACCAAATCTTCGAGACGGATTAGTAGGCGGACTCCTCGTCAAGGACGACAGTGTCGTCTATCAACTTTGCGCTACGAAGTTTCTAATTGAACTCGCTACACGATACGGAGCAAAGCTTCGAACGGGTTCGAGGGTCCTCGGCATATACGACGACGGGGTCACGCTCGATAACGGCGACATAATTGCCGCCGGTGTGATCATCAATGCCGCCGGAGCTGCGGCCGCCGAACTCAGCCCGCAATTGAAGATCGTCAAACGCAAAGGTCACCTCGCGATCACCGAGCGATATCCCAACTTCGTCCGGCATCAGTTGATCGAACTCGGTTATCTGAAGTCGGCGCACGGGAGCGATGCCGATTCGGTCGCGTTCAACGTTCAGCCGCGAAACACAGGGCAGGTTCTGCTCGGCTCGTCGCGACAGTTCGGAGTCCACGATAGCGAGATCGATTTCAATATCCTGCATCGGATGACAAGCAGGGCTTTTGAATACATGCCGAACCTGAAAACGCTAGCGACCGCGCGTGTGTGGACCGGCTTCCGGCCGGCGACACCCGACAATCTTCCGTATATTGGAAAGGTTCCGGGTCGCGAAAATATTTACGCCGCGTGCGGTCATGAGGGACTCGGCATTACGACGTCGCTCGGCACAGCGGAGCTGTTGAGATCGATGATCCTTGGTCAAACGCCGGCGATCCCGGTCGAACCTTACTCGCCATCGCGAACAATAACCGAGCATTGATCAATCTCACCGTCAACACCATCGCGATCTCCGTCGACGAAGGCACGACCGTCGCGGCGGCGATCGACGCCGCCGGCGTAATCGGTTTCCGAACTTCGGTCACCGGCGAACCGCGCGCTCCTTTGTGCGGAATGGGGATCTGTTTTGAATGTCGCGTGACGATCGACGGAATCGGACATCAACGCAGCTGCAATGCTCTTGCAGCGGAAGGAATGGAGGTCGTGACCGGTGAGTAAGTTGACCACTGACATCCTGATCGTTGGTGGTGGTCCGGCCGGAATGTCGGCCGCGGTTGGGGCGTCGCAAAAGGATGGCACGAAGATAACCGTCGTCGATGACAATCCACATCTCGGCGGACAGATTTGGCGGGCCGATCTTGGAAAAATAAAATCCGCTGAGGCTCAGGAGTTGATCGCCTTGCTCGAGCAGCAGAAGATCTCGATTCTGAACAACGCCGCCGTGTTTGCTCGCACCGGTAATGCTTTACACGTCGAAACTCCGTCAGGAAAGATCGAGATCGAGTACAAGAAACTCATTCTCGCGACCGGCGCGCGCGAAAGATTTCTTCCGTTCCCAGGATGGACGCTTCCGAATGTCTTCGGCGCCGCCGGACTCCAGGCCCTTGTAAAAGGCGGACTGAATATTCAGGACAAGCGCGTCGTCGTTGCCGGCACAGGTCCGCTGCTTCTTGTCGTAGCTGAGTATCTTGCGAGTAAAGGCGCGCGAATCGCCGCGATCTGCGAGCAGGCGTCGAATAAGAAACTGGATCGCTTCGCACTCGGTCTATGGCGATGGCCGTCAAAGATAGCTCAGGGTATCTCGCTCAAAGCAAAGCTTCGTTCGATTCCGTACTACAGAAACTCGTGGATCACAGCGGCCAATGGCGAATCGCTATTGCACTCGGTCACGGTCAAACGTCTGAATAAAACCGAGGTCATCGAATGCGAGATGCTCGCCTGCGGTTTTCATCTCGTGCCAAATACCGAACTGGCTCAGCTCTTCGGCTGCTCGATCCTCGACGGATTTGTAGCCGTCGACGATTTTCAAGAGACTTCGATCCCCAACATCTTTTCTGCTGGCGAGCCTACCGGTATCGGCGGAGTAGAAGCCGCGGTTGTCGAGGGAAAGATCGCCGGCCTCGCGGCGATCGAAGAATGGGATCGAGCTCGAGCACTGTTCAAAGTTCGGCACCGAACTAGCACGTTTGCAAAAGCACTGGACCGAACTTTCGAGCTCCGGGAGGAATTGAAGTCTTTAGCGTCGAGCTCGACGTTCGTCTGCCGATGCGAAGATGTACAATATGGAAAACTGACTGAGTTCGGGGATTTTCGAATGGCAAAGCTTCAGACCCGATGCGGGATGGGTGCCTGCCAGGGACGAATCTGCGGCGCTGCGGTTGAATTTTTGTTCGGTTGGAAAGACCGTTCGGTCCGTCCACCGATATTTCCGGTAAAGATGGAGAACCTATGACGATGAATTGGTCGGGCGTCATGCCCGCGATCACAACTTGCTTTGATGAAAACCTCGAGATCGACCATGACTTCACAGCACGGCATGTGACGTGGCTCGTCGACAACGGTTGCACCGGTATCGTAACCAACGGCAGTCTCGGCGAAGGCGGCACGCTCACTCTCGACGAGAAGATCGCGCTTTGGAAGACGTGTGTGTCTGCGGTTGGCGATCGCGTACCGGTCGTCGCTGCGATTGCGTCGATGACGACCGCCGACGCAGTGGTGCAAGCACAAGCCGCACGCGACGCGGGTTGCGCAGGTCTGATGGTGTTGCCGCCGTACATCTATCGCGGCGACGCATGCGAAATGCGTAATCACATCGCGACAGTCTGCGCAGCGACGGAACTTTCGTGCATGCTCTACAACAACCCGGTCGCCTACGGAACCGATTTTCTACCCGAACAGATCGAGCAAATGGCAAACGAGATCCCGAATCTTCACGCGGTGAAAGAGTCGAGCACCGATGTACGACGCGTGACGGCGATTCGTGCACTCATTGGTGATCGGCTTCGGATCTTTGTTGGCGTCGACGACGTGATCGTCGAAGGGATCAATGCCGGTGCGGTCGGTTGGGTTGCAGGACTGGTGAGCGCGTTCCCGAAAGAGTCTGTCGACCTCTTTAACTATGCCTTGAACGGTGATGCGAAAAAGGCTCGCGAGATCTACGAGTGGTTCCTGCCGTTGCTGCGTCTCGATACGGTTCCGAAGTTTGTCCAGCTTATCAAGCTGGTACAGGAGAAGGTCGGCTGGGGAAACACGCGAGTCCGTCCGCCGCGGTTTGAACTCGTCGGTGAGGAGCTTGCCGAAACGTTGGAGATCATCGATACGGCGATCGCGAATCGGCCCGGCGAATCGATGGCCGCGAGTTAAGTTCTTCTCTGCGGTCTTAGCGAGCTCTGCGTGAGGCATATTTCGATTGCCTCAAACTATATCTCACGCAAAGCTCGCTAAGACCGCAGAGAAAGCCTAAGAAACATGGATATTGAGATCACAGGTAAATCGATCATTGGGTTTGGTCGCGGTTCGGCCACCGGTAACACTTTCCACGCGTTCGATCCGACGACGGGAAAAGAAGTCGAACCGAACTTTCATTCCGCGACTTCGGCGGAGTTGGACCGCTCGGTTTCTCTCGCGAACGACGCGAGGCTCGTATACAGCAATCTACCTGGAAAAACCCGCGCCGCCTTCTTACGATCTATCGCCGATAACATCGAGGCACTCGGCGATGCACTGATCGGACGTGCGTCACTCGAAACCGCGCTTCCAAATGCGCGGTTCGTCGGCGAACGTGCACGAACGTGTGGACAGTTGCGGATGTTTGCCGATCTCCTCGACGAAGGTTCGTGGGTCGACGCTCGTGTCGACCATCCGATACCGGACCGTCAACCGTTACCAAAACCGGATGTGCGTTCAATGCTTCGTCCGCTCGGTCCGGTCGCAGTTTTTTGCGCTAGCAACTTCCCTCTCGCATACTCGGTTGCCGGCGGCGACACGGCGTCCGCTCTTGCAGCCGGGTGCCCCGTCATCGTCGTCGCACACACAGCACATCCGGGAACCGCGGAGTTCGTGGGTCTGGCGTTGATGGAGGCAGCACGATCAACCGACATGCCCGAAGGCGTGTTCAGTTTGGTCTTCGCGAAGGACTACGAGATCGGCCAAACGTTGGTGAAACATCCGGCGATCAAAGCTGTCGGGTTTACGGGATCGCGGCGTGGCGGTCGTGCGTTGATGGACATAGCCGCCGCTCGGAACGAACCGATCCCTGTCTACACCGAAATGAGTTCGGTGAATCCTACGTTCTTTCTTCCCGGTGCGATCGAGCGACGCGGTGAAAGTCTTGTGACTGGGCTCCACGCGTCGGTTACCGGTGGCGTGGGTCAGTTTTGTACGAAGCCGGGACTTGTCTTCCTTCCGGAGTCGGAAGCGACGTCCGCCTTTATTTCAAACTTCAAATCTCAGATTTCAGGTACTCCTGCGTCCCCGCTTCTCACAGGTGGAATTCAGAAGGCTTATGCCGCCGCGAGTGCAAAGCGCGAAACCGAGGTCGATAGTTATTTTGAGAAAGTGGAGAAGGACCTGCCGGGATTTGCGGTGAACCCGTCAGTGTTTGAAACGACGGCTATCGAGTTTCTTAATTCACCCGATCTCAATGAAGAGATATTCGGACCGACGACACTCTTGATCAAATCAGAGTCAAAGCAAGATCTACTCGAGATCGCTCGTTCGCTTGAGGGACAACTAACCGCATCTATACACGGAACCGAAACGGACCTGCAGAACTACGCTGACCTGATCGCGATACTAGAGACAAAAGTCGGACGCCTTATCTTCAACGGCTTTTCGACCGGCGTCGAAGTCTGCCCGTCGATGGTACACGGCGGTCCATATCCGGCAACATCGGATTCGCGTTCGACCGCGGTTGGATCACGAGCGATCACGCGCTTCGCTCGTCTAGTTTGTTTTCAAAACTTTCCCGACTCTGCTTTGCCCGATGAATTAAAGGAAGGTAATCCGCTGGATCTGTGGCGTATGGTGGATGGTGAGTTCAAGAAAGGATAGGTCGATTTCAGTTTGTGGGAATTCGTCCAACAGGCAGTACCGCCTGCGTGAGCGGGTGGTCGAGAGTCGAAAGGGATTGAGTTGATTTCCCCTCGGCGCTCTACCACCCGCTAACGCAGGCGGTACTGCCTGTTGCGTGATCTTCCACACGCCGGGGGAAATTGACCACTACTCCGATTCAAATCCCGACGCCTTCAGAACAAACTCCGGCACTTTAGGTTCGTCAGGCAAAATAAAGTCGCGGCCCTTCTCACGTGCCCAGCGATGGATCCAGGAAATTCCGGCCGGACCGATGTATGTGTCGGGTAACCGGTAAGCTTCGTCCTTGAGAGCCTCTTCCAAAGTCACGAACCGGTATCCGCGCTTCCTAAACATCGCAGCAAGATCGTCGAAATAGTCCGAGTTGATAAAGTTCGCGTGAATCAAAAGCGTCTGGCTGATCTCGCGGCCGAAGAGCTTTACGGATTGGCGTTCCCAGTAGTCGAGTTTGCTCTCCATGTACGGAACATAAGCTTCGCCGACGTGCTTCATTAGTTTCGTATCTTTCTTGTCGAACGCGTTGTCATAAGCACGTGAGAAAATGTAGTCGGCGTTGTCGAACGAGATCGGTGCGATCGTGTAGCCGTGGTCCTTCAGAAAAGTGGCGAACTGAGTTTTGATCTCGAGCGAACGTCCTGTTTGAAGAAAAGGATGTCGGAAATATCGGATCGATTTCTTTTTCGAGGCGAGTAGCTCGCGAGTGATCGTCTCACCCTTCAAAAGATCCGCTTCGTATTCGGCGAGCGGAATGGTGTTCAAGCTCCGATGAGAATAGGTATGATTGCCAAGTTCCAGCCCGTCGTCGAGCCACATTCGTAACAAGTCGATCTGCTTTTCATTCCGCTGGCCGGCGGTGTAGAGCTTGTTCTCGTTTACAAAGCCGATCGCGGGCACCTTCGCTTTTCGAATGTGTCCGAGAAGTTTCTTTGTGATCTCGGCACGGTTCTTTAGGTCGCCGCGAGTTGAAACCACCGGTAAGTCGTCAATAGTGATCGCGATCGTTCGGTCGCGGATCTGTCCCGACCCGATGATCGTACCGAGAATTGAAATTATGAGTAAATAAAGGAGTCGCATCAATAGCATCATCCGTTTTCAGTTTTCACCTTTTAATTTTCAGTTTGTCCGGAGAAGGTACCCTCGAACAAACTGAAAACTAAAAGGTGAAAACTGAAAACTATTTTGCAAACACCTGAGAGAAATCGTTGAAGCCCTTGAACTCAAGAGCATTCCCGCTCGGGTCGAGAAAGAACATCGTCGCCTGCTCGCCGACCTCGCCTTCGAAGCGGATCTTTGGTTCGATCACAAACTCGATCCCTTTTGCAGTTAACTTCTCGGCAAGCGATTTCCAATCGTCCATCGGCAGAACGATACCGAAGTGCGGTACAGGAACATGATCAGCATCGACGTGATTCGTCGACTTCACACCCGCCGCTCCCGGTGCGAGGTGCGTCACGATCTGATGACCGTATAGATTGAAGTCGATCCAGATGTCAGAGCTGCGACCTTCCTCGCACTCAAGTACGCTACCGTAAAACTCGCGAGCCGCCTCAAGATCATGAACAGGAAACGCCAAGTGAAAAAGATTCTTCATATCTAAACTGTCATTCGCGCCGAAGCGACTTCCTTAACAACTCGCAGGCCCGACTCCAACGCTCCTTGCATCCAGGATGCAGTATTCGACAAGTGTTCGCCGGCAAAGAATATTCTACCTTCCGGACGAGCACCGATCTCAAGCGTCTGCCGATCGGGATGTGCCCAGGCTCCAAGCACCCACGGATCTTCGTCCCAGCATTTGGTTACGCCCTTCACGAAATTCGATTGGAGATCGGGAAACAACTTGCCGAGCTTCTCCATTGTCGACCGGACCCGCTCCGGCTCAGTTTTCTTCATCAAGTCGATCGCGTATTCGCCACGCAGGTAATTTTGAAGGATGCCGTGCGTGCCCGACTGTTGGAACGTCGACTCCCAAACCTCCGCCCCGTCATCTCCAAACGCATACCCGTTCAATTGCTGTTCGCGCCACGAGCGCTTCTTCGTTTCGATAAACGCTCGCGATGCGGAATCGTATTCGAGCGAGTTTATCGAGTCGATCTTCGCACGACTAAACGCCGGCGAGATCTCTAGTTTCAAAAGCATTGTAAACGGGATCGCGCAGATCACGACGTCCGCGGTCATCGATCGAACGGAGTCCTTCTCCTTAAACTTCACAGTAACGTTCGACGCAGCCTGCTCGATCTTCACGACCGGTGCGTCGTAATGAATCGTATTTCCAAGCTTGGCTGCGAAGGCACGCGGCAGATGATCGTTGCCTCCGCGAATCTTCTGCCACTCTTCCGGCTTATCCAGATGCACAAACCACGACGCTTCCGCGAACTTGTTCCAGGTGAGTTGCTCCGGTCGTCCGCCGCGAAGTCGCAGAAACTTCCCAACGCTGGGATAGAAAGATTCGAGCTGAAGATCAAACTCACGAACGTATTTGAGCGTCAGGTCGTGATCGTGAGGAATACGGGCAGCACCGGCCTCTGCGTAGATACCCGGTTCGTCGAAGGTCCGCAACGTAAGGACGCGACCGCCTGGTCGGGATTGAGCTTCGAGAACTGTGACGTCGCAGTTGAGTTTGCGTAGCTCGTACGCTGAGACAAGTCCGGAGAGCCCGGCACCGATGATGATCACCTTTCGGTTTTGCGATATGACCTGAGCAGATCCGAGTCTTCTACCGAGCAACGCGGTCGTTGCCGCACCGATACCCGAGATTAGAAATTCTCGACGCTTCATCTACAGATCGCGTTTTTCGCACGTAATTCCATAGTTAGCGTTGCTACCGATCCCGCCGTATTGAATGACAATTACCTGATCGTCTTTTCTAAACGCCGCCGTTGGATTCATCGAACGATTTTCCACGGTCCGCCAGCCTGCTGCTCCGAGACGCCGACCAAAATCTCCATCCGCAGAATCGAAATCGACGTCGGAGTAGTAATAAAAGAAAAGTTTTGGCGGACCATGCGTTGAGATGCTTCTGCTTACCAAGCGGAAGTCTCCGGATTCAACAATCGAGCGACACAAATGGTCGAGTTCCTTAAGAGCATCGCTTTTCCGTATCGTCTCGTCGATCTCCCTTTCCTGTGCCTCATTGAGTTTATTGATCCCGGCATTTATGATCGGCAGTTCCTTTGGGTTGCATCCGGGAAGTAAAAAGGCGACAACAAATATCGCGAAGCACATCAACCCCACTTGATTCCAATCCCCCATCCTGCTCATAACAAATTCTCGACGCTTCATCTAACAACTCATCAGTTGAGCCTCGGTTTCTGCACGACACAAATTGTGATGTCTATATAGCGGTTTGCTCGATCCAATCGAACCTCGGTGTCCTCGATCGTGATCGGATAAACCTGTTTCATCTTTCCTACATTCCGAACGCTTCGCTCGAGTGCGGACCGAGTGAATACATCTCCCTGCGACATCCCGTTCACCATTCGCTTAAAAAACTCGCGGCCGCGAGTGTAAGTGGGCCCGACGAACTCGACATGTCGAGTATTGAACTGATCGCGCTCGGCCTCGGCAACAAGCGGATCGAGCACTTCCTTCTTCAAACCGCAGTTCGGATCATTTGTCGCAGCCTCGGCTTTGGATTGTGAATATAAAGGTAACGATGCGGCGAATAGAACAATCGCGAAGGCCAGCTTCAAGGTCGTTACCATGGCTGTTACTTGATTGACTTGGCGATCTGCCTGACAGCTCCAAGGTGATACGCAGTGTGAGCAACAAGTCCGACCGCCATACCCGTTCGATCCTCCGTCCAATCATCGACAGACGCGATGCAGCGAAGTGCATTCTCGTAAGCGTTCGTCACACTCGAACGTAAAGCGTCCCACTCCGCGTCATTCACCGTTTCGATCAGCCAGCTATCCTCCCAGTTAACGCGTTCGGTTCGGCCGTTGATGAACTCGCAAAGACGGTCGAGGTAGAACTTCGCGTGTTCGGTTTGCGCCGCGATCGTCGTCCCTTGAAACTCCTTCGACGCATCGGCCGCGGAAACCTCAGACAACGTGTTAAAGAAACCGATACCGCGATCGAGATATGCACTTGGCTGTCCTTCGGGCGAGCCTTCGAAGGTCTCTCGAAGGAGATAGGCGACCGCCGCGACAAATCGCGCTGTCGGGATGGCGTTCTCCGTGTGTGCTACTTTAGAACCTGTGTCAGATGCCATCGAAAACTTCCTTGACGAGCTAACCAAAAGTCTCTCGTCGGCCTCATTTGTAAAGCTTACGCTGAGCAATTATAAGGGTGCGGAACCGCATCTGCAAAAAATTAACGCACGTCTGATCGACACAAAACGCGGGCAGCAAGTTTCGTTTCAGAATAACTATGAGACTCGTCAGACTGTGAAGAACTATGACGCCACCGAGGTCGTCAATGCAGTTCGGTCGTCACTGAGTTCCGGGTTTCGCAGTTCACATCTATTCACGACCGCGAACGACTTCCAGCTAACGGTCGGTAAAAGAAATTCCCGGCTTATAAAAGGCAAGCCCACCTTTGTCGACAAACCTTCAACATCGCACGATCGTGAGAAGCAGACGCTAGTGGACTCGAGTGCGTTCTATCTGAAAGCTCTCGGCATCACAACCGACAAAGGCGAGGTCCGTGCACAGCAACGCGATAAGTGGCGCCAGATAAATAAGTACGTCGAGGTTCTCCGTGACCATTTCGATCGATCCGCACTAAAGGACATCGACGGACTCAAGATCGTCGACATGGGTTCCGGTAAGGGTTACCTCACTTTTGCCGCATACGATTACTTTTCAAACGTCCGGGGCTTGAAGGTCGAGATGACCGGGGTCGAAGTTCGGGACGATCTTGTCCGCCTCTGCAATGAGATCGCAGCATCGGCCGGTTTCGACGGTCTCCACTTTGTGAGCGGCTCGATCGAAGACTTCGCTCTCACAGAAGTCGACATCCTGATCGCGCTTCACGCGTGCGACACCGCCACTGACGATGCGCTGTTCAAAGGAATATCGGCTCAGGCCGAGATCATCATCGCCGCACCGTGCTGCCATAAGGAGATCCGACGACAAATGAAACCGCCCGATGTACTAAAGGACATTCTCAAATACGGTTCGATGGCTGAACGTGAGGCCGAGACGTTAACGGACGGTTTACGGGCGATGCTACTTGAAGAGCGAGGTTATGCGACGAAGGTATTCGAGTTTGTTCCGACCGAGCATACTCCGAAGAACAACATGATAGTTGCTATCCGGAACGACGACGGCAGGACCACCGATGATCGCCTGAAGCAACAAATTGCTGCGGTTAAGGCGTTCTACGGGATTGCCGAACAACGGTTGGAAAACCTTCTGGCTTGACCTAACATCGAAGTGGGGCTTATTATCGGTGTTTGCCTTTATAGGCCATATAAGGACAGTAGAGCAATGAAACAGGAAATACATCCGAATTATCAGGAGATCAACGTCAGCTGCGCTTGCGGTCATACGTTTAAGACCCGCTCCACGATGGGCGAAGAACTTCATATCGAAATTTGTTCCGAGTGTCACCCGTTCTTTACGGGTAAACAGAAGCTCGTGGATACCGCCGGACGCGTCGATCGCTTCAACAAGCGTTACGCTCGTGGTGGAGCTCCGGCTTCGAAGTAAGTGGCAACAAGCTACAGACATTAGCTAAGCAAAATTTGACGCCGACGCTTTAGCGCCGATCGATGAAGGTGTATACCATTACACCCGAGATAGGCAAAAAAGGTCGGCGTTAGTTCTTTGATCAGGTGGAGTGGTTTTTCAACATTGATTGGCGGTCGATGTTTTGGCCGACGGAGTCCGTCGCCGAGATATTGATCCGAGGCACCATAATGTATGTCGGGATGTTCGCTATGTTGCGGGTATTTCGGCGGCAGGCTGGTGCGATAGGGATCGCCGATCTGTTGGTTATCGTTGTGATCGCCGATGCCGCGCAGAATGGAATGGCCGGCGAATCACGGTCGATCACGGAAGCTCTGATATTGATCGCAACCATTGTTGCCTGGGATTGGATTTTTGACTGGCTTGGGTTTAGGTCGCAGTTTTGGAAACGGGTCTTACAACCGAGTCCGTTGCTGCTTGTCGAAGATGGGAAGGTAATTCGAAAACATCTCGACGATGAGTTGATAACGGAGAGTGACCTGATCGGACAACTTCGAGAGCACGGAGTTGAGGATCTATCGGTCGTCAGGAAGTGTTACTTAGAGAGTAACGGCCACTTCAGCGTTCTTACTGAAGTACCGGATGTTCGAAAAGAAAAGGGCAGCGAAAGCGGCTCGCCCGCCATCAACTGAAAGATTATGACGAAGATGTCACGAAAACTGAGATTCCTTCATACCGTCTTTGCGATGGAGCGTGATCTGATCGTTGGCGGCCAGGCCGTTATGGAAGGTGTGATGATGCGAACGCCGTCTGCATACGGGATCGCCTGCCGAAAGTCCGATGGATCGATCGTGACGACCGCGGAGACGCTTCCCAAGTGGAGCGACAAGTACAAATGGCTTAGTTGGCCCGTGCTTCGCGGGGGAGCGACGCTGATCCAGTCAATGGCTCTCGGTGTGAAGGCCCTCAATTTCTCTGCTCGCATTTTCGAAGAGGACCTCAAAGCGCAGGAAGAATTGGCGAAGGAAAAGAAGCTCTCTACAGAACCGGAACTCGTCGAAGGTACGACCGACGAAAACTTTACTAAGGCTCCTGTGAAAGTAGTGATGCCGGAAAAGACTAGTGCGAAGAAGGTCGGACAGTCGGCGAGCGCCGTTGGGTCGAT
>DATEOJ010000255.1:0-3061 GCA_035274235.1 Pyrinomonadaceae bacterium | reverse complement strand
GAGACGGCGATCGATCTGAAGATCGTCCCGGTCGGATTGTTCTACACGAACAAGACGACGTTTCGCAGCGAGGCTCTTCTTCACTTCGGTGAGCCATTTTCTGTGCCGCGTGTCGAGCTTGCGGAGGACGGTCAGCCGCCGCGCGATGTCGTAAAAGAACTGACGTCGCGAATCGAACACGAACTCCGCGAAGTCACGCTCAACGCCGAGACCGAATCGGAGCTACACATCGCGCGGATTGCGGAAGAGATCTTCGCGTCGGCGGCGGAGAATGAGAAGCTCGGCGAGAAGATGGATTTTCTAAAGACCTATCTCGACGAGGGAACGTCGCCGGCATTGACGACGAAGCTTCGCGCGTACGACGCGAAGCTCGACGATCTCGGTATCGATGCCGAACATCTTTCGCTCGCGCAAGTTTCGCGCGGACTCGTGATCCGCAAGGCGCTTCTTCAGACCTGGGTTCTTATTCTGCTATCTCCGCTCGCGATCTTTGGAGCGATACTCCACGCTCCTGCTTACCAGTTGTGCAAACTCGTTGCATATCTCTACTCACGTCACGGCGCGGACGACATTGCGTCGACCGTGAAGGTGCTCGCGGGAATGGTGTTCATCCCATTGACGTGGCTTATCGCCGCGGTCGTCCTATATTTCCTGTCGGGATGGTGGCTCGCGATCGCGTCGGTGCCGTTCTCGTTCCTATGCGGTTACATCGCGCTCTACTCGCTCGAAGAGATCGAAGAAATGCGCGGCTGGGCACGTGCGATCTGGATTTTTCTCACCCGTCGTGAGGCGTTCTTGAGATTGTTTATTGAGAGACGGGAATTGCAGGAGGCTCTTCGGGATTTCGACTAGAGTGGTGGCTTTTTCAACGCAGAGACCGCAGAGACCGCGGAGTGGCTTTTTAACCTCTGCGGTCTCCGCGTTAAAAGCGGCCGAGTGAGCCTTAAAACCTAGAACCTTACCTTCTCTTCTTCCGCTTTCTCAGACGCGCTGCGGGAGTTTTTCCACTCTTCTTCGGTCTCGTAGAAGTTCACGTCGAAGTTCAACAGGCTCTTCACGGGAACTCCGTTGAATTCGTTCGGAGCGTCTTCAAACTTCGCGATCACACCGCAGCCGATAACCTGGGCACCAATGTCGCGACAAAGGTCGAAAGTCTCTTGCATCGCTTTGCCCGAACGCAGGATATCGTCGACGACGATCGCGGGGTGAACATCCGATTCGCTCATGTACTGGCGAAACTGTCGCTTGCCTTCTTCCATCTCAGCCCAGTAGATCTGCTCGGCGCTCAGAGCTTCGCGGACGCCGAACGCGACCATGATCCCACCCGGGCTCGGACTGATCACCGATACGCGCGGCAGCTGGCTTGCGATCGTCTTTTCCATCCGGAACAGACGGCTCAGACCGACCGAGAGAATACGCGCGTTGTCGTAGTAGCGAAACGCGAGGGGCATCTGAAAGTAGTGCGAAGCGTGTTTGCCGTTCGGATAAATGAAATGACCGCGGCGATACGCACCGGTCTTCTTCAAGATACCCATTACCGAATCGGGTGACGGCACCAGATCGACCATTGATGTTTCCATTTATTTGCTCCTGAAAGGATAAATCTTAAACAGGGGAGTGAGGATTATCAAATCGATGAGGCAACACGAGCCGGAACCTTTAAGCGACCTAGTTATCCGTCGACTTTGATTGCCCGCGAAATACGCGAAAGGACGCGAAATGGAAAGAACTTGCCCGCTAATGGCGCCAACATCGCGAATTGATCCCTTCTTCTCCGCGTCGTTCCCGTTATTGGCCTGCTTCTACAGCTTTTACATCTTTTTCTTCGTTCGCGTCCTTTTGCGTATTTCGCGGGCAATAAATGTCGACGGGCGACCCAGCCGCTACCGCTCCCCGTTCTGACTTGCGCCGACAACTTCCCGAATAACCTTCGCTTGCGACTTACTCAAGCCCGCCGGCAAACGATCTACCTCAAACCAACCCAGTTCGATAATCTCTCGCGGACTTTTTACTTCGGGGTCGCCGTTCGCCGTCGCCGTGAAAAGTATCTCGACATGCCGGCCGATCGTTTGGATTCGGAACATCGCTAGTTCGTCGAGCTCGATACCGGTCTCTTCGCGGATCTCGCGTCGGATCGCGGCTTCAGGCTGTTCGCGAATCGTTATAAAACCGCCGGGAAGTCCCCAACCGGAGAACGGTCGGAAAGTATGATTGAGCAGGAGGACCTGTTGGCGCTCGTTCGTAATGATCGCCGCGGCAGAGACGGTAAACTTCGACTGCGTCGCGCGAACGATCCGCAGCCGCAGCCACGGCGGAAGTAGTTTCCAAACTGTTCCGAGTTTATTGAGCATGTCGAGCACGTTCGAGTTTACCGCGATTTGTTTTGAACGCGGATCGGCGGGTCACGTTCCAGCGGTCGAATGAGTTTTGTGGAATGAACTATAATCAACCCGTCTTGCACGACAGCTTATGACAAAGAACACAAAAATATTTCTTGGTGTCGGATGCGGTGTGTTGTTGGTAATCGGACTCGTGGTGGTGATCGGCGGGTTCATTGCGATGCGGACTTACGGACCGCAGTTT
Organism: Pyrinomonadaceae bacterium; assembly: GCA_035274235.1. Classification (GTDB taxonomy): domain Bacteria; phylum Acidobacteriota; class Blastocatellia; order Pyrinomonadales; family Pyrinomonadaceae; genus OLB17. The sequence continues at coordinate 478 of DATEOJ010000255.1, read as the reverse complement.
CTAGAAGCGACTACTAAGGCCGACACAGCCGGCCGCGAATTCGGAAAGACGACCGACCAGCAGGGCTGCATGAAGGAAGCACTGCAACGTTCGAAATCGACATCGCTGATGGATATCGGCGCGGGAATGGAGTTGTCGGTTTTTGCCGATGCGTGTTTGAAAGTGAGTCGTACGTCTCCAAACTTTTGCGACGGAGTTCCGTCGATGTTTAGTCTCGATGCAAACGACTGGGGAGCGGCCGAGTGCAACAAAGCCGGTATCGATCCGGTGAAGACCGGATGCGTCCACATCATGAAAAGGAAGCATCAGTATTGTAATAAGCTTTGATCGACAACCCGGCCTGTGGATTTAGGGTTGAAGATTTCGGCGGCTTGCCGCAACGCATTGCGGTCAGGCTTGCCTGACCGGTAAGTCTGAAATAGATCTTGCGGCTATGCCGCGACATTGGAGGCACAGCCTCCTTTATTTTTTGGCACGA
>DATEOJ010000254.1:0-5914 GCA_035274235.1 Pyrinomonadaceae bacterium | reverse complement strand
TTGCCGGCTGCTCGCTTCGTTCCTTAACGATCTTGTCGTAGTGAGACTTTTCATAGTTCCTCTCGATTTAGAGGTTTCTACACTTGCCGTTGTTGTGTAGGTACTGCGTCGGTGAACATATACAGCCGTTGGTTCCCGGGTATTGACCTGACACACAGTAATTCGGCGTTGGACTTGGTGTCGGGGATGCGCTCGGATCGGGCGTCGGCGTAACCGTTACAGTCGGTGTTGGAGTCGGAGTCGGAGTGTCAGTCGGCGACGGTGACGGCGTGGCCGTCGGCGGCACTGTCGGTGAGACTGAGGGCGTTACCGATGGCGTTGGCGTTGCCTCAACGATCAAATCCCAAACCGCTAGAAGCGGATTGATTTGCGAGGCGCTGTCGACGCTCGTCGTAGTCGGATCAGCAAATGTCGGAATGGTCTCGCCGCCCGTGAGCATTGCGGCCGTTCCGGTCGGTGAAACAAAAACGATGTTTGAATTCAGCGCAGTTGCCGTGTCGGCTGTGCATGGGATCTCGCAAAATACCGTCGGGCTATCAACCGGTGTTTCGGCACCGCATGTACCGGAACTCGCGTTACCGCGTTCGTCAAAACGGATGATGACCGGGTACGTGGGTACCGGATCGTCGACCATCTGAACCAAACTTCGGCTGCCAAAATCTACCGGGCGGTAATCGTCCGAATCGATCGCACCATTTTGGTTTACGTCCGTGACAATGTTGTACGTCGTCGCGCTGGTGATCTCGACGCGGGCCATGTCAGTGCACTCACTCGCCCGACGGCGAACCGAGTCGAACCTCGCACGCTCGAGAGAAACCTTAAATTCTTTCGTGATATTTTGGCGATCCAAATTCTGCGTCGAGCTTCCAAGCGCAAGAATGGCGAAGGTCGTCATGATGGCCATGATCACCATAACCAAAACGATTTCGATCAACGAATATCCGTCTTCAGATGCAAATCTGCGATTAGTCATTTGCTTTCTCCGGCTGGTGAATACCAAATAGGCGGGTCGGGTTTGGCAAAGGGAAGGAAATTTCCCCACCTAATTTTTTAGCACATGCCGTTTAACTCAGTCAACGACTGTTTATTTTTGTTGAACCCTAGTTCGGTGCGGATGGACTACACCCATTTAAACCAGATTGGGATTCGGAAAGGTTTTCCAGAAAGGGGATAGTAGATTACAAGGCTTTAGAGCGAGCAGTGGTCTGGAACATTTTCCATAGTGTTCCGAATCAGCATGTCGACCACTGCGTTGAAACTGCCTCCGGTCTCCTCAAAGACCTTGAGCTGTTCATCGGCCGAGGTGCCTCGCTCGAGGATTGTGTGGATGTGCTCCACCTCTTTGCGGGAGCCGAGGTCGTCGAGGACGTCGTCGACAAAATCAAGGAGTTCGCGGATCAGGTCCTTTACCGGGACCTCTTTCTGCTTACCAAGATCAAGCAGCTTTCCATCAAGACCATACCGTATCGCACGCCATTTGTTCTCTTGTATCAGCCGACGGTGGTAAAGGCGGAACCCGAGATTCTTGTCTATTAAGACGGTCAGCTTCGCGACGATCGCCTGGAAGAGGGCCGCGACAGCGATGGTGTCGTCGACGCGGGTCGGGATGTCGCAGATGCGGAATTCGAGCGTCGGGAAAAGGTGATGCGGGCGGACGTCCCACCAGATCTTCGAGCCGTCCTGGATGCAGTTCATCTTTATCAGGAGGTCGACATAGCTCTGATATTGCTGGAACGATTCGAAGTGATCGGGTATCTCGGTTCGGGGAAACTTCTTGAACACCTCGCAGCGATATGATTTCAAACCCGTGTTGAAACCGAGCCAAAACGGCGACGACGTGGTCATCGCAAGAACGTGAGGAAGAAAGTACCGCGCGGCGTTCATGATGTGGATCCTTCGGTCGGTATCCGGAACCCCAACATGCACGTGAACACCAAAGATCAACAGCGATCGAGCGACCATCTGGAGCTCGTCAACGAGTAACTTATAACGGTCACCTTCGTAGATCTCCTGCTCCGACCATTTCGAGAAGGGATGCGTCGACGCCGCGACGATCTCCATTCCTTTCTTTTTTGCGAGAGTCGAGATAATGCAGCGAAGCTTCGAGATATCGTCCCGAGCTTCCTGGATGTTTGCGCAGACGCCGGTCCCGACCTCGATCATCGACTGGATCATCTCGGGCTTCACCTTTTCTCCCAAAAGCAGCTTCCCCTCGTCGAGCATCTCCGACACATGCGACTTCAACTCGCGTGTGTTGGGATCGACGATCTGAAACTCCTCTTCAATGCCGAGCGTGAACTGGTCGAATAGTGACTTTGCCATTAATTGATTCCCGAAGCGTGAGTCCGGTGGGCGACCTGCTTAACTGGTAGTTAGTTTATCCTATTTCCCTTAAAGACAAAGTAAACGCAACGCTAGCGGACACAGGGTTTTCGCGGCGACCTTCTTTGCTTTTTTCGTATCAGCACGATACCATGAAAACTCGTTAAATCGAGGGTCTTTTAGCCTAACATCTTCAATTTACGCTACAATAAACTTTAATTTTTCTCCCGCATCTGGGCTGTCTCTATGGGCTTTTCGACAATTGCAATTCACGCTGGAAACGAGCCTGATATTGCGACCGGTGCCGTGAGTGTGCCGATATATCAAACGTCAACGTACGCCCAGGAAGGTCTCGGCAAGCATAAGGGATTTGAGTACGCACGCACGCAGAACCCCACGCGACTTGCCCTTGAAAAGAATATTGCCGCGCTCGAGAACGCGCAATTCGGTTTTGCCTTTGCATCCGGGATGTCGGCGATCGATGCCTCGTTGAAGCTCATCAAGGCAGGCGAGCACGTTATCCTCGGGGATAACACCTATGGCGGTACATTCCGCCTGTTCAGTCGTATACTCGCGAACTACGGAGTTGAGTTCGACCTAGCCGACACCTCGGACCTCGCGAACCTCGAGAACGCGTTCAAGCCGAATACGAAGATGGTCTTCGTCGAGACGCCGACCAACCCGGTAATGACCGTTACCGATCTCCGCGGTGTTTCCGAGATGGCTCACGCTCGTGGAGCGAAAGTGGTTTGCGACAACACGTTCATGTCGCCGTACTTTCAGAAACCGATCGATCTCGGCTGCGACATCGTCGTACATTCGACGACAAAATATTTGAATGGCCACTCGGACAGCGTTGGGGGATTTGTCGCTCTTAATGACGAAGCCGATGCTGAGTGGATACAGTTTGTTCAGAACAGTGTCGGTGCGATCCTCTCGCCGTTTGATTCTTTCCTCGTGCTTCGCGGAACGAAGACGCTGGCCGTCCGAATGGAAGCTCATGACAAGAACGGTCGCGTTGTAGCGAACTTTCTTGCCGAGCATCCGAAGGTGCAAAAAGTTTACTATCCCGGTCTTGTTTCTCACCCCCAGCACGAGTTGGCGAAGAAACAGCAGACGGGGTTTGGTGGGATGGTGTCGTTTGAGACCGGTTCGCTCGAGAATGCTCGACGTGTCCTCGAGGGCGTAACTCTTTGTACGCTTGGAGAGAGTCTCGGCGGAGTAGAGTCGCTTATCTCGCATCCCGCGACCATGACGCACGCGTCTGTGCCAAGCGAGACGCGACAGAAGCTGGGAATCACGGACGGTCTCGTACGGATCTCGGTCGGCATTGAGGACGTCGAGGATATTATTCAAGATTTGGATCAGGCTCTTAGTTAGTCTCTAGTTTCTTGTTCCTGGTTTCGAGTCGGCTTTTGCCGGACTGGAAGCGGGGAACAAGAACCGAGAAACTAGAAACTTATGTTTACTGTCGAGATACATGCCACCTCCCACGTCGGAAGAGTTCGGCGCGGCAATGAAGACAATTACCTTCTTTTGAACATCACCAATTCGCGCTCGTGGACCAGCGAGCAGGCGGATGGTGAGTTCGTGATCGAAAGTCAGCAGTTTGAAGTCGATCCGAATGGTGTGGTGCTCGCGGTGTCAGACGGCATGGGCGGAGCTCTCGCGGGTGAAGTCGCGAGTAAGATGGCTGTTGAAACGGTCTGCGACAGACTGCTTACCGAAGACACGGAACGGACGCTTACACCGGAAGGTTATCACTACGATCTGATCTCAAAGCTCTACAACGCGACCGTCCACGCGAACTACCTCGTTCATCAGCAGGGACGCACCGACCCGCAGTTTCAGGGAATGGGTGCGACCTTCACCGGTATCGGTCTCACGCCGGAAGGTGTCGATATAATCCAGGTCGGCGACAGCCGTGCGTACCTCGTCCGCAACGGAAAGATATATCAAGTCACGAAGGATCAGTCGCTCGTTCAGCAGCTGATCGACGCACAGCAGATCTCCGCGGAAGAAGCCGAGACTCACACGTTGAAAAACGTCATCCTTCAAGCTCTCGGTGCGCAGAATGAGATCTACCCGGTCTCGGCCCGGCTCACACCGAGTCGCGACGATGTCCTGCTCCTCTGCAGCGATGGTTTGTCGAATAAAGTTTCCGCTGCGAACATGCAGAAGCACGTTGTCGATAACATCGACAAGCTCGAGCAGGCATGTGCGGAATTGGTTAAAGAAGCAAATGAGAACGGCGGCGAAGACAACATCACCGTGATCATTGCTAAGTTGTCCGGGGATGGGATCGAGCCGGCGGAAACTGATGAGGTGCAGCTCGAGTTGCTTGACCTTGGAAATATTCACGACACGGCCGATCAGGAAACTGACACCGCCGAGCTGATCTAGTCGCCGCGCCACTCGGGCAACTCAGCCTGAACGCGGCGGACGTAGATCGACGAGCCTTTCACACTCACGACCTCGACTTTCTCACCTTCAGCAAGCTCGGTTTCACCGTCTGCGGGAAACGCGGTCCAGATCGAACCGTATACTTTTACCGCCCCCTCGTTGAGAGCTCCCTTGCTTGCCAACGTAACAGTTCCAACCTGACCCGGCAGCGAATCGACACCCATCTTTAGAGCGTCTTCATCGCGGTGCGAAAGATAGTTCGCGAAGATCGTCCGTGACATTGCCGTGAGAGCGATCGATACGACCGCGAAGACTAGAAACTGAAGAAGGAGTCCGCCACCAAGAAATCCGACCAACGCCGCCGCGACCGCTCCGATACCGAACCAAAAGAGGACAAACCCGAGTGTAAACACTTCAGCGATGATCAGCGCGACGCCGAGCACGAGCCAGAATATCCAAGCCGCTTGTTCCATTTAGGTTAAGGTTAGTACGCTTCGGAATGATAGCATAGCGGCAGCGTCGCGTTTGTGCGCCGGTCTATGCTAATCTCAGAAACGTTGCTGGGGTGGCGGAATTGGTAGACGCCCAGGACTTAAAATCCTGTGAACTAAGGTTCGTGCGGGTTCGACTCCCGCCCTCAGTACCACTCTAAATCATTTGTTCATAATAACTTAGAGACTTGCCTAAAAATTGGCTGGTCCCTTTTTTTGTCTAAAATGTCCCTCGGGGGGGAATTTGGGGGGGAATTTTCGGCGAGAACTCCTTCCATATCTGACTGAAAGTGACCGATTCCGACCGTAGGTGACCCGGCTTTTGCTCTCCGGATTATTCAGTAGTTTTCTCGGCATAGCTTTTGCCATCGGAGGTCTATTAAGTTGGAGGACGTACCCGGATGAACAATGAAATACTTGATAACCAGCAGCTTGCAGAAAGATGGCACCTCACGGGATCAGTAGATGCTATTGCGAAGAGGTTCCAGCGCCTTCGAGCCTTGCCAAAGTCGAACCCTCGCCATTTAAGAGCGATCAGGATTGGCAATCAAATTCGCTACAGAATCGTCGACATATTGGAGTATGAAGATCGGATCGCCGGAAAGCGGCGCACTTACGTAGGAGTTGCTGCATGACCTGCCCTCTCTCGAATGGCTGCGCAGCTGACGAGTGAAGTGATCGGTCACTGTTTAACCTCG
>DATEOJ010000253.1:0-6759 GCA_035274235.1 Pyrinomonadaceae bacterium | reverse complement strand
AAGATCGGCTTGTCGTCTTTGATAACGACCATCGCGACACTCGGAAGCTCCGGGATCGCCTCCATCGTCCGACGAATGTAGGCGTCGAGTTCGGCTGCAAAGTCTTTCTCCGAGATCTGGCCCCCGGCCTGTGCGAACGCGGCCATCGGACCGATCGCAAGACTGATGATTGCGAAGATGAGGATGTATTTCATGATGTTCACCCAAACGGCAGTTGCCGCTAGGGTCAAGATAACGTTACCGCGGGCTTCAAATCTTGAACAAAACGAGCATTTTGCTTCCAATTGCCCGCACAGGCAGTACCGGCCGCGTGAGCGGGTGGTCGAGAGCTGAGATAAACGAACGTCCCTTTTATTCCGGCGCTTGACCACCCGCTCACGCAGGCGGTACTGCCTGTCGATTATCGATGCTTGTGGAGCTTGCGGTAGGTGTGAGGCGTGACGCCCATTCGGGTTCGAAAGAGTCGGTGAAAATGACTTTGATCCGAAAACCCCGCATCATGGGCTACCTCGCTGAGAGGTCGCTCGGTTGAAAGTAACTGGTTAGACGCAAACTCGAAACGCAGTCGACGGACATACTCTCCGACCGTGCATCCCATCTTCTGACGAAACACGCGCGAGAGATGGGCTGAATGAACACCCGCGACCTGCGCGATCTCGTCCAGCGTGAACGCCTCGCTGAAGTTGTCATGCACATACTCGGTCGCCTTCACTAGCCATCGAGCATCTCGTCTTTCTTCTGTAAGCACTCTTCCGCGGGAACCTTCGATGAGCATCTCGTCGATGATCCCATCGATCGCCAACGACGAAGCGCTATCCGATCGCGTTATCTCGCGCTCCAGTCGAGCACCCAGCCAGGCGACTAGGTCGCTCCGATGTTGAGAACTACTCTCGAGACTTTCTGTCCGCGGCGAGCGAAATTCGACGCTGAGAATCCGGACGTCCGTTTCAAACGCGACCGCGTGCTTCTCGCCCGCAGGATGATAGACAAGCGTCGACGCCAGCCGCGAATGGTTCTGACGTCCGATGCACTCACCATAGCGGCCGCATGCGACAAAGCTGAACGACGCAAGAGTGTGCTGGTGAAGCTCTTGTCGCACGCCGGCCGGATAGAAGACCTCATTGATGCGACGACCGCCGTCAAGCAAGCGCGTTTTTACCAGATATGAGTCGTCTCTAGGAAACATAAGTCTACGGCAGAAGGAACGCCTCGTGACGTTTTTGTGTTCCGTAATTTTATCCCGAATTCACCCGACCATCGAAACTTTCTGTTGCGGGCCGACTTTTTGCGAACGATCTGCGAAGTTAGTCCTAGTGATGAAGCCGTGATGCAGCGTGGCGCTGTCTCCGGCTCAAAATGATAGGATGACGCTATGAGTGAAGTAAGAATTCGTTTCTGTAAGGTCTGAGGATCGTATCGACCGCGTGCTGCCCGTGCGGCGGCTGCAATCAAAGACGCTCTTGGAACCGATGTCGAACTCATCGAGGGCGGCCGTGGCGAATTCACGGTCTGGGTCGGCGATAGGAAAGTCGCCGAAAAAGGATGGATCCGCTTTCCATCCGACGACACCATTGTCACCGCCGTCCGAGAAGAGCTAGGGACGAATCTATAGGAACGTCGCGACCTTTACCTTCGGCATCTAACTCGTCGCCGTCCATGTACGACACTTTCTGAACGTTAAGTAACTCGTTCGTCGTTTTTCGGGGCCGGCGGATCCTCGTGAAATATAGACCGCGCGATCGGGATCGTAGTTAAAAGTCCGAACGCTAACAACGGGATCCCAATTTCTTTACGCGTCTTCCTCGAGATCAGATTCGATACAAGAAGCCCCGCACCGAACCCGATCATGCCGCGTGTCACCGCAAGACTCATCAACTCGGGGAATGACACAGATATTTTCTCAGACATAAACGCCCCTCCATTTTCCAAATCTTACTTGAGGATAACCTCGGTTCATAGGAAATTTCCGGTGAGACCGGCGAGCGACCTTCCTTACGCTTGCGTCCCTACCGCATCTCGAAATATCTCATTCAGCTTCTCAAAATCCGGTTTTTCGCGTTCGCTGATATTGATCTTCTCGAGGCGGGCGAGTTCGGTCGCGATGAAATCGCTCAATACCTCGATCTTGGGCTGCCGGTCGAGTTCCTGACCGGCGCGTTTCCGAGTCAGTAGATCATCGATCGCGTGTCGTATATCGGACGAATCCACGCATGCATCGACAAGCTTCTGGAATTCCATCGGGACCGGTCGCGTCGGGTCGATCTCGATCCATCGAATCGCGAGCAGCGGCCGGAGGACATAGAAATACTTCTTGACCCATACCACGTCGCCTTTTAGGAATTCGCGGTAGTTGCCCTGAGCCATGTGGAGGTAATGATGAAACGTAGATATCGGCGAATAGAATTCGGCGACTGCCTGGCGGAGTTGCTCGCCGGTTTCGCCAACCTCTTTGTAGATGATCGGCGAGCTGAGCCACTCAAGAAGAGGCGGATTCGATTTGCGAAGAAGCTTGAGCGCCTTTCTCAGATCCCAGCCGCTTATGTCGAGCTCATCGTTGATTGGCCGCTCGATAACGTCTCGCTTTTCTTCGACGTCGATCGATAGATACCAGTCGCGTGAATGGACATAAAGGAAGCGAACATCCCAATCGCTATCGGTGGACTCGAATCCCCACGCGCGACTGCCCGATTCGCACGCATAAAAAATGCGCACGTCTTCCTCGCGTTCGATCTGGTCAAGGCGTTTTATGATCTCTTCTCGCACAGGATAGAGTTTATTACGTAAGCCTCGTTGTTTGCGCTCGAACGAAATCAATATCGCGGCCGTCTTCAGAACTCTTCATAAAACCTTCAGAACTTTCTAAAGAAATCATTCAAGCCGGTCGGCAAAACTATGAGGGCGGGCTAAGAAATCATACCCGCGGGCGCCGGGTGGCGCCGAGGAGAGCAATAATAAATATGAATCGTAGAAATTTCTTAGTTAACGCTGGAGTGGCGCTCGCGGCATCGACGCTTACCGCCCCCGTCAGAGCTTCAGATCTCACATCAGTAGGCACGACAAATATACACGCCGTATGGCCGGCGGTCCGAAACCAATTCGATCAGCTGTCGTCCGACCACATTCACCTATCATCCTTTTTTCTTGTCTCGCATCCGCGACCGGTCCGCGAAGCTATCGAAAGGCACCGACAGGCGATCGACAGCAATCCTTTCGTCTACCTCGAGGAACATATGTTCCAAATGCCAGGCAAGATCCAGGCGAGCGTTGCCGAGTATCTAGGTGGTAAGCCAGACGAAGTCGCGCTAACGAACAGTACGACGATGGGTTTGACCCTTGTCTATCACGGCCTGCCGCTCAGAGCCGGACAGGAAATTCTAACGACGACTCACGATCATTTTGTACATCATGAAGCGATCCGTCTCGCGGCTGCGCGAGCAGAGTGCTCGATCAAGAAGATCTCGCTTTTCGATGACATCAAGCTGGTGTCCGAAGGAGATATCGTCGCGCGGGTACGGAAAGCCATTACGCCGAAAACGCGTGTCGTCGGCGTTACATGGGTTCATTCGGGTACGGGTTTGAAACTGCCGATCCGCGCAATTGCGAATGCGATCGCGGAGTCGAACAAGGGACGTGCGGAAACGGATCGAGTTCTACTCGTCGTTGACGGCGTGCACGGATTTGGTGTCGAGGATGTAAACGTCGCCGACCTGGGAGCCGACTTCTTTATCGCCGGTACGCACAAGTGGATATTCGGTCCGCGCGGCACCGGTATCGTTTGGGCGCGAGCGGAGAACTGGAAATCGATTCGGATGGTCTTTCCCGCGTTTGCGATCGAAACTTTCACAGCGTGGCTGTCTGGCAAGAGTTCGGACGCACAGACGAGCGCGTCGTGGATAACGCAGGGCGGCTTTCACGCATTCGAATACGAGTGGGCCCTTCCCGCGGCGTTCGAATTTCACAAACAGATCGGTAGAAAAAATATCGCCGAGAGGATCCACGCGCTAAACGATCAGTGCAAGGAAGGTCTCGCGGCCATGCGGCACGTGAAACTTTACACACCACGCGGAGATAAATTATCGGCCGGTCTGATCTGTTTCGAGATCGAAGGAATGAAGTCCGCCGATGTCGTTAAGAAATTGCTCGCGAATCGCATCGTCGCATCGACCGCTCCGTATCGTGAGGGTTACGCACGGGTCGCCCCGAGCTTGCTCAACACACCGGAAGAGATCGATACGACGCTGCGTCGAATAAGAGAGCTCGCATAACAAGCCTGCTGGCGCGAGATTGATTGTCGTCCTCCGGACTACTTCAACAAGAACTCTCGCGTCAGCTTTATCACTTGATCCTTGTACGCCCCGACGAAGACGTAATGCGTCGAGCCTTTTATTTCGACGACCTCGCCTTTCTTCATTTCCTTGCGAAACTGCTCGATGCTCGCACGAGAGTTCGGCGACTGGTTCAGTTTCCACCAGGCGTCCAGTTTTTTCTGTGTTTCTGCGTCGAGTTTTCCTGCCGCCTGCGGAAGATCGGGGTCGGCGTAGATCGCGAGTGAGGGGGCGGTGATCTTTTTGTAGTCGGGCTGAAACTTCATCGCCGATCTCATCGTCGAGACTTGCACGTTAAGCACGTCCGCGGGTGGTAGGTCCGGTGCGGTGATCTTTTCCCAACCGGGGCAGTTGAGAGCTTCTCCGATCATGCGCTGATAGCTGGCCGGTAGACCGCCGGGCATGTCGTTAGAGCACGTAAAGAATTTCCTGCGGTCATAGGCCGCGTCGAGATAGACCATCTTCATCACGCGCTCCGGATACGTGGTCGCGAATTGCGTCATCTCGTCGCCCGCGAGCGAATGCCCGACGAAGTGTGCTTTCGTTATTTTTTGCGCGTCCATGAACGCGCGAATGTCCTCGACGCGCGTCGTGGTTTCGTACCCGGCTGCCGGGCGATCCGTCGCACCGAATCCCCGACGCGTCAGACCGATCACGTGAAACTTGTCGGTAAAGCTCGGTGCGATCTCGTCAAAGATATGTGCGTCGTTGCCGAGTCCGGCAAGCAGTATGACGACATCGCCTGTCCCGCCCCAATCGAGAAAGTTCATCTTGATGCCGTTCGCCGTAACGAATGCCGACTTATGCGACGACTTATCACTTGGGGCGTCGGTCGATGAGTTGATCTTCGGAGCCGGGACATCCAAACCGGACTGGTGAATCATCATCCCCGTCACCTTACCCGACGCGTCTTTTTGAAACGTGAGAGTGATGGGCGACCCTTTCACCTTGTAGTCCTCGCCGGAGACCAATTCGATCTCAGCTTTCCCCTGACCGGTCGCCTCGACCGACAGCTTCCCGCCGGTCGCGGTCACGGTGACCATGATAGGAGCACCGGTGACCTGATACTGCCCGACATACTTTTCAAGCTCAGCCTGACCAAACGACGCGACAGCCGACAACAGCACGACCACCATTACGGAAATTTTATTTTTCATTAATTGACTCCGGGAAACGTATTCGAAGGATATGCTCAACACCACAAAGCGGGCAAGTTCCTTCCGCAGATAGGGGGCGACGTTACACCCGACGATCCAAAGGACGGACTTGATAATGCGGCCAATCCGAGTATTATTAGCCGTTCACCAAAATTAGAAAAACTAAATTCGGATAGAAGGAGATTTCCGTATGAAGCTTCGTGTCTTGTTCTTTATCCTGGCCGTGCTGCCAGTGGTCTGCCTTGGTGCAGTCGATGGTGCCGCGCAAGTTTTGGGCGATTCCAATGTAAAGGCTTCCGTCCCATTTCCCGGCTTCCCTGAGGGCATAGCGGTTCAAGGCAATCGCTTCTATGTTTCGGGTCCCGCCGCGTTGGGGTTTCCGCCGGGTTCGGCGTATGTCCAAGCCTATGATATTGCAACCGGAGCACCGACGGCTTTTTATCCGATCACCATCAGCAACCCGTTTGCCGGGATCAGCGCGGCAGTGTGCGCCGCCTTTGGTCCGGACGGGAAGCTTTACGTCATCGAACCATTCGTCGGCGTTATCCGCATGGAGCTTGACGCGGCCAACACACAGTCGGTCTACGCTTCATTCCCGCCATCCGCATCGAGTTTGCTGAACGATCTTACCTTTGACGGCGCTGGCAATCTTTACGTTACCGATTCATTTGCCGCAACCATCTATAGGGTGCCCGCCGGCGGCGGAACTCCGTCGGTTTGGTTTACCAACCCGGCGCTTGTTGGTCACCCCTCGGTTGGGGTTGGCGTGAATGGGATACGCATCGACAAGAACAACAAGTTCGTCTATTTCTCCGTGACAGTGAACACCGACTTTAACGGCGTCATCTACCGGCTGCCGTTAGTCGCCAACCCGGCCGCCGCAGACTTGCAGCTGTTCGCGTCGCTCGGCGTGACCGGCCCCGACGGCATTGCCTTCGGCAAGTCAGGAAAGCTCTACATCGCCGAGGCGCTCTCAAGTACGATAAAAGTTCTGAGAACGGACGGTACGGTTGAGGCAGTCTACTCCGGGCCCGCCCTGAATCTACCTTCGGCGTCGGTGCCTTGGGCGAATCCCGCAAACATCGCGTTCGACAGAGGAGGAAGACTCCTGGTAACCAACCACGCCCAACTGGTTCCGTATAACCCGAGTCTGTTCGTGATATTCGACGTCTACGTCAACGACAAAGGCCAACCGTTGCCGTAAGCGTTAGTGGTGAAGTTCCGGCGAGCAAACGAGAAGCCCGGCGGAATCCACGCCGGGCTTTTTTCTCTTGGTT
>DATEOJ010000252.1:0-6609 GCA_035274235.1 Pyrinomonadaceae bacterium | reverse complement strand
CGGATTCCCGTCCGAGATGTCGCGGTATCTTGTCTACAAGGGTTCGGTCGCGGTCGAAGGAATCAGTCTTACGATCGCCGCACTCGCTGAGAGCCATTTCGACATCGCCATCATCCCAAAGACGTGGGAGCTCACAAATCTATCAACTCTCTCACCCGGCGATCCGGTAAACCTCGAAGCCGATGTGATCGCTAAGTATGTTGAGCGAATGATGGAGGGCAGATGAGGTCCAGGCAGTATTTCTGACGCGATCGCAAAGGAGATCCGGCGACACATGAGATTCGCACGCTACACATTCCTCGCCGCCGGCACCGTCGGCATACTCGTTCTCGCCCCGATGTACTTCCTTATCGAGAAGACGGGCGCCGACAGTCCTCCACCGATCAACCACCCGGAATTCTATTACGGCTTCATCGGCGTCGCCCTCGCCTTCCAACTAGTCTTCCTGATGATCGCCACCGACCCGCGAAAATTTCGCCCGTTAATGCTCGCCGGAATCGTCGAGAAATTTGCGTTCGTCATCCCAACGTTCTACCTATATTTGAAAGGCCGCGTCACCGGCTCAATAGTCGGCGGCGCGGCGCTCGATCTGATATGGGGAGTTTTGTTTGTTGTGAGTTATTTCCGAGTTCGGGATCAACGTCGGTCCAACTGATTAAGACCTGGAGCGCCAAGCTCGCCTAGTATCACCCTGGAGGCGGCTCGCTCCCCATCGGATCGCAGTTACCGTAAGGGACGGTTAGCAACTGCATTTCCTTACTAAAACTTGGCATGGTGGAATCGTGGCCCGGTATGTTTCCCGTCGCGTCCTTTGCCCCTGTAACAAACCTCCGCTCAGCATCCGGCTCACCGTCGATCATGATGTCGTACATGTCGAGAGAATCATTTCGGCGACAACTCCCATCGCAGTGGTTATTAAATCTAAAAGTCCTTTTACCACCAGTGTCTGGGAAATCGACGTTGAATATCTCCTGTTGGCGATTTCCCACTCGCACGTTGAGCGGACCTGAATTCAGCAAGAAACTAAACCGCAGTCGTTTGGCGACAGGCCCGATTTGTTCAGGCGGACTCCCCGCCCCTACTTCCTGGATAAAATAATCAACACCGGTAGCCTCGTGAACCGCTAGAGTCGCGCTCGGCAAGATCATGGCAACTACCTGCGTCTCAAGCCCGTGGTCTCTTTTTAAGAATCTTAAACGACCATCGTGAGCTTGACGACCATTCAGATTAAAGAGAGCGTTCGGAAATGCGCTACCTGGGCGCGGTGTTATATCGCCACTGAAAACACATGTAAAGTCTTGCCCATCCACTCTAAGTTCCGGGTCTGGACCTCCGTGCGGATGCGAAAGCTTGAGTGGGTGTTTCGGATCGCAGACAAAAATAACGTTCCACTGTTGGTGGCTGTCTCTAAAACACAGAGCAAGTCCTTTAATGATAACTTCGATTTCAGTTGCCATGTCGTTTGTCTCCTCAGGTGTCAGAATTCCGCGTGTCCTCCATACACCGCAAACGCGGCCCAGTAGTACGGCGAACTAAACTTCCCGGATGGATCGTTCAAAAGATCTAACTGCGCTTGCCGCAACGCGGCGGTCGTCGACATATGATCTTGCCGACGAAGTTTGTGAAACCGGATCATCAGTGCCTCAGTTGCCGCTGAGTCGACACTCCACAGGCTCGCAACGACCAACGGCACTCGCGCCGCGAGCATAGTGCGCGACATTCCCGCCATTCCTTCGTTGGCATAAGATCTCTCAACTCCACTTCGGCACGCGGCGAGAACTATAAGTCGAGTTCGCGGTAGCGACGTGCCCGACAACTCAGCATTCGAAAGTTCGCTCTTTGCCGCATCACTGCCATCAGCCGCCAGGAGCAAGAACGACGACATTGGCGCCCCCGGCACGGCCACATAGTGTCCAGCAAAATGAATTACGTCGGCTTCGGCGATCGAATTGAGAAATGCACGCTTCGTCGCCTGCTCGCGCAAAAGCGACTTAGGGTTTGAGTAAAGTTTCGCGATACCGCCGACCTCTTTCTCCGCATCCGGAAGATAGTCCAACGTCGCGAATTGTTCTTGGTCAAACGATGGGTTACCAACCGCCAGCATCGATTCCTCAATGACCGCTTCACGCGACTCGGCGTTTTTGGTACCGGCGATAAAGACATTCGCGCTTGGCGATTCAACAAATCTAAAAGTCGAAACAAACGGCCTACCTTCCGAATCGATCAGAGCACCAAACGGAAGGTTGAAAAGAAACTTGCTAGGGACGATACACAACTCGTCATTCGCGTCGAGGTATGGAAGGACAGGTTCGATGAGTAGATGGTGCAATTCCTGGGCGAGCGTCTTTGTATTCGAGCTATCGGCAGTCGCGACATTCGAGACCGAATTCGAAAAGCTCGTAACACGAGACGACAACTCTTGCGCAGTCGCGTCGATGGGAATCGCTTTAAATATGTCGCGCGAGATTATCCACGCGACCGTCTTCTTTTCGAAGACCGAAAATTGAACGATGCGAACCCTCGCCGGCATTTGCTCGCGGATCTCCGTCAGACTTAAAGGCTCGCGATCCTCCCGCTGCTGCATACGAACTAACAGCGCCCGCGAACTCGCGGCCTCCGCTTGATCGTACGCTTGTTCGGAATTGCCGTTATCTAACTCAAACTCAGCCCCAACTTCATAGACGCTCGCCTTGAGATCGAAAAACCCGATCGTCTGATCCTCATCCCTGATCTTGTCGCGATATTCGTCGGCTAATTTGATGTTCGCAGCGATCTGCTTTCGCAGCGCTTCCTTATTTCCGCTTGCGAGATTTGTCCGCAATATCCCCAGGTGCGCCTGTTCACGAAGGATGGCTTGGTCGGGATGCTTGTCGTAGTAATCGACGGCTTCGTTGTAATACTCTTCCGCGGCTGAACGGTCGCCGAAGGTGCGTTCAAAGTTTCCCGACTGCAGATTCGCAAAGGCGCTGACGCGTTCGCGCGCGTCTGGATTTTTGATCTCCGTAGCTTTCGACCTACTGTCGTTTAGAAGCGAACGTCCGGCCGTCACGTCACCTGTTTCTGCCATCGCGATCCCGGCGACTGCCCGACTCTGAACCATCCACGTCGAATTGCCGAGGTGATCGGCAATTCGAATGGACTCAAGGGCGGCTGGTTTGCCGGCACTGGCGAGTTTCACTTCGAAGAGAATGGGAAAGACGAGGAAGAAATTCCTGTAACGCTGACGTAGGCTCGTCTCTGATTTGTCGCCCTCCCTCAACGTCGCGAAAATATAGCGAAGTGCTTCTTGCTCCTGGCCACATAAGGAGTGAATCTGAGCGAGTAACGAGAGATTCCTCTGCCGCGCAAAAGAGTCGCCAATTTGGTCTGCGATTGAAAGAGCCTTTTCAAATCCGCGTCTTGCCTCCGTCAGTCTCTTGTTGCTCATTAGGCACAACGCTACCCAGTGGAGAGCAGTCGCGTGTAGCCATGAAAACTTGCGCTCAGCGGCCCATGTTTCGACAGAGTTGAATTCGTTATACGCCTCGTCAGTCTTATGAAGGTTGTTAAGTGAATACGCGACGTAGTATTGAGCAATGCGGGCAGTGAACACATCGCCAGACTCGTCAAAGGTTTTTTGCGCCTCTTGAAAGGACGGTAGCGCTCCCTCGTAGCTTTGTGCCTCGAGCGAGCGGTACCCGTCGCGCAGGGCCTGATGCGCCGAACGAAGTTGCTCGAGTTTTTCTTTATGGGCAGCCCGATAAAAAAGGGCGATCTCTTTTGCAAAAGGATCGCCCGTTAACTTCATTTCAATCTTACCGCAATACTCAAGTGCTCGGACTATCTCGTCCCGCTTGTCTTCGGGTACAGCTAGGTATCTCATCGCTAGCCGCACCGGCAAGTACTTGTCCTTCACAAGCTCGCGGTTCAATCTGACTAGGTGTGACGCTTCGTCCATCTGATCGCCGCGGAATGCCGTCATAAAATCCGCCTCAAGTGCCTCTGCGGAACGTTCCTTTGGTGTTTCCCTTTCCAGATCTTCTAGATGTTGCTTCGCCTCTTTCGCCCATTCAGACGAGGAATCGTGTTCGAGATATTTGCGCCATGCATCTTTCGCCTGTTCGCTATACGCGGGTTGTTCAAGAGCAAGCCCTCGGTTGAACAACGGCTCGAGAAGGTTCGGATCGATCGCGATCGCACGATCAAGATGCTTCAAGCTCTCATCCAACGCCTTGAATTTCACGGCGTCGTCTTGCGAGTTTCTCGCCATCTCAAAGTACATAGCCCCGGCGTCGCTTTGAACGCGAGCGTCATTCGGCGCACCGTCTAGCGCGAGTTTCATTTCACGCTCGGCATCAACGAGCTGACCACGCGCGATGTAATAGTTGGCAAGCGCCTGATGGTCCGCCGCGCTGCCTGAGTCATTCGCGGCCTCTATGAGCAAAAGACCTGCGCGGTTCAACTGGGCGCGATCGCCCACATGTTCCTCAGGACCGCGCGTCTCGGAATAGGGAGCATACGAGTCGAGACCCGTGATCCGCGGCTGGACCGGTCTTTGACCGCGATAGGCGGCGCGAAGCGCGCCGAGTCCTTTGTCGGTATCAGACTCGTAAATCGCGAACCGCCACACGCCAAGAGCGACCAGCACAACCGCAGCAGTGGCGAAAGCGTAACGCAGCCAGCCGATCGAAAAGATCGACCGACTGCGTTCGGGTTGTGGGACATTTTCCGCTGTCGAGGCGGAGACCCGACGGAGGTCGCGCGTCAGTCGGAGCTGACGCTTGCGTTCGGGTGGGGCGAGGAAAAAGCGGTTGAAGCGATCCCTTTCATCGGCGGTCATCTCACCGTCGAGGAACTCTTCGATGAGGTCCTCCTCGACAACACTGACGCGCGCTGCAAATTCTTCGTCAACCATCAACCGTTCCTCGATCTGGGCTTGAACGGCCTCGTCGTCGAGCAGCCCTAAGAGATACTTCTTAAGGAGCTTTGGCTCGTCGAGTTCGTTCATTTCTTCCCCCTGCTTCATATTGAATGTCCGAACGGTCAAAAATCTTTCACATTAATTGCTTGCCACACACTCGGTGACGCAGCTCGACAACCTCGAGCGAATGCGGCTCGCCTTTATCTGCAGAGCTCCTATCGAGATCCCTAATTTCTCCGCAAGGCTCTTCCGGCGTTCGATCTTGGCGCGTTTCTCGTCGCGGTAATACTCGAGGATCAGTTCGCGAAGGTTGGTCGGCAAAGCGTTAAGGCAGTCTTCGAGACATGAATACTCGCAGCCCTCTTCTTTCTCCGGCTCGGCAGTGATTTCGACGAACGTCGCTTCACGTTGGCGCTTCTGCGTTCGCAACCATTCGAGATGGATCTTATTTGCGACTCCATAGAAATACGCTGCGGGGTCGCCGACGTAGCTTGAACTTATCTGTGGAACTTTCGCGATAACGCGATCGATGGTGCGGTCGGCGAGGAGTTCGGCTTCGTGGCACCCGCGTCCGACGAAGATGCGGATCAGCCGCGCTCGGATCTTCTCATACTTCTCCGCAGCCGACACTTCGTTCGTATCGAGCCAGCCTAGGAGCAGCTTGAACGCTTCTTGGGTGATTGAGAGATTCTCGGGCATCAGTGGGCGCTTTAGCCGATAGTTTCAATTCCGGTGCGGAGATATTACAGGGATTCCTTTAAATGAACAAGCGGTTTGTGATCGACCTCGCGCTACCAGCGATTTCGATGTCGAGATGTGAAAGCTTTTCGCGACCCGCTTCATATACAGGTGAAATCACCCGTTTAGTTCGAGGTAATCAAATGGTCGACGTAAAAAAGTTCATCTTTGTTCTCAGTCTTTTACTACTGTTTCCGTCCGTCACTGCAATCGCCCAAACGACGGACGAAGATGTCGAGGAGAGCGATCGGCGCAAAACGATCGCCGAAAACAAGAGGGCTGAAATGGACGCTCTCTTTCCAAAGCCGGACCGAGATTCGCTTGTCGGCGGCACAGAAGTTACCGAAGGAAGTCACTTCATTGAACCAAGGATCATGGGATATTGCGCGATGAAGACCGCAGCGTCGACATTAGCTCAACGGATAATGACCGCTCCGCCCGAGCCCTCGGAGCTGCCTACACCTCGTCTCCCACGACCATACGTCCCTCAAGGTTCGACGTTGGTTGTTTACAACGAGGCGGACGTGAAGATGCTGGCACGCTATGAGCTGATTTTGAAGAGATTCGCGATTCTCGAGCAAGGCTATGAATCGCTCGGTCCGGACAAGTCGGCATTAAGATTTCCTGTAAGTCTAATCGCTGATACCGCACTCAAGGCATTAACCCTCCTGAAAACGGACGTTAGTCTCACCGGCGCCGAGTATGACATCACGGAGCGCGAATTCGTCGCCGAAGTTTTCGCCCGATTGAGTAGCGACAGGTACACCTTGTATTACCCAAAAACAATTCCGCTCCGAACACTCCAATGCAATATTGACGAGAACCTGAAGGAGTTGGGGAAAGACGTCAATGTCAAAAACCTATCGGCAAAGACCTGCTCACCTCTCCTTGGAAAGATACTGGGCGTCGGGGAACTCCGATCTCGAGTTGATGGATTGCAACTTACCGGCGCCAAGAACGAGACCCGTACA
>DATEOJ010000251.1:0-2763 GCA_035274235.1 Pyrinomonadaceae bacterium | reverse complement strand
TAGCCTTGGTCGGTAAGGGATTCGATCTCGGACTCGAGATCGTCGCACTCGCGGGTAGGGATCACAGATTCATCTCGGCTTTCCACGCATCGGAGACTGCTTTTCCTGTGTGGAGGTCGTCGACGACGAGGATGAGTTGGTTCGAGTGGTCGCTGTAGATGACTTCGATGTTTACTCCCGCGTCCGACATTCGTCGAGCGAGCTTGCCGAGCTGACCAGGAACGTCTTGTCGAAGTTTTTGTACGAGGACTTCACGAACACTTTCGACCTCGATCCCGATATCCTCGAGTGCTCGTCGTGCGGCGTCGCCGTCGTCGAAAAGAAAATGCATACGACCTTTTCCATCGACGACCCAACCGCCACCGCCTTCAACGCTGACACCGGCCGCACCAAGTGCCTCGCCCATTCGAGCCATCTCGCCGGGTTTGTTTTCCAAGAGGATTGAAACGTCGTACATATTTTGCTTTGAGTCCCGCCTTTAGACGGCGGTTGGCGCGCGGCCACCTTTTTTTTTGAACACGGATTTAACGGATGGAACGGATTTTCACGGATCTGAAAAAGCTATTATCCGTCCAAATCCGTTTGATCCGTTCAATCCGTGTTCAAAAAACGCAAGCTACTCGATACCCTTAACCACGACTTCGGATTTGATCGAGTTCGCGATATAACACACCTCGTGCGCCTCGTGGTGCATCTCGGCGATCTCTCCAGCAGTCGGAAGTGTCTCGCCCGTCCATTCGATCTGAGGGTCAAGCGTGATCTTCGAAACCCACTGCTTGCCATCCGTCTCGGTCATCTCACCGACCGCATCATCGATATACGAATCGATCTGAAAACCTTTCCGCGCCGCGACCCATAGGAACGAAAGCATGTGACACGACGAAGCCGCCGCGACCAGTGCTTCCTCAGGATCAACCGCCGCCTCAACCGAGAAAGGAAGTCGAACCGCGTGCGGCGACGACGAAGCGGGGACTTCGATCCCGCCATCGAACGACCAGGTATGCCCGCGCGTGTAACGGTTCTTTGTGAATGTGTCTGGAGCGTCGGACTTCCAGGAGATCTTTGCGGTGTAGGTGCTCATCAATGTTTTCCTATTGCGGCGCTTGCTTTGTAAGGTTGGAATCCGCCTGGCGATGGACAATTCGCCAACCTTTCTTTTCCCTTCGAAAGATCATTGTCACGCGATAGTCTTTCGTCGAATCTGCTGTCTTGCCCGGCACCTTAACGCGGATATGCTCGAGTTGGATCGCGTAGCCAAGGTCGCCATCGGAAACAGCCACGAGTCTCTCGATCGTGTTCGTGCCGTTGGAGAATTGTTGACCGACCCAATCGAGACGTTTCGAGATCGCGGTCCAGCCTTTCTCGATCGTTCCGCCGAATCCTCCCGACAACGTTATGTCGTCAGATTGTGACCACAGCGACTTGAACGCATCGGCCTTGCCATTCTCCAACTCGAGCTGCGCGGCATCCACCTTCGATAAGAAAGTGTCGAACTCTACCTTTGTTTGAGCTGCGGCCAAGCAAGACAGGAGAGAACAAGTCGCCACGGTTAGAAGGGTCTTTACAACGAGAGAAGTCATTGTGTCTCCAGAATATGCGTGTCGCGTTGGTTAGAGCGTGAGTCAATCACTCTCGATGTCTTCAGGCTGAAGCCATACCAACTTTCCATCCCGCTCGATCGGAACGGGGTTCCCGGCTCGCTTGTGCATTAAGAGCGCCTCACGTACAGCGCGTTCGTAAGCTGGGGTGATCTCTTCGCTGTAGCGAACGAACAGATCTTGAGTCGCGTCTATTGTTTTATCTCGCTCCATAAATCTGAATCGAACTCCGTAACGCCGTCGACGTCAGTATATCGCGCAATTTCCGTCGGGGGCTCAGTTCCTGCGTTGAAGAAACGCCACGAGTTCGCAACTGGCAAATACAAGTCAAAGAAGTTAATAACACCTCGGTCGAATCTTCGACGAACTGTTTCCTCCGGAATGGAATGACCTCCGATCTTCACTCGTGCTGAAACGCGCGCAAGAGCTATGTCCACGCTTCGGAGCCAGAGGAAAACAATGCTGACCCGGTACCCGTCATTCTCACTAAGGGAACGTAGCCATCCAGCATAGAATCGCGAGGCCAGCGTAGTCTCAAATGCAAAACTCTTTCCTTCCTCAGCTAGTTCATGCAGTCTACCAAGCATCACTCGTCCTGCATCGAAGGAAGCGCCTTCAGGCGCGAACGCCGACAGACCTTCAGCGATCGTGTCGGCGTTCACGTAATCGAATACTTGGAATGTGTCGCGCAGTAGAGTTGGGGCGAGCGTAGACTTTCCCGCTCCGTTTGGTCCAGCAATGACGATGACGTCGGGCATTTCGATTAACAAAAAGGACGGGCTAACAGCCCGTCCTACGGTTATGGCTTCAACCTATAAAGCATTCTCGGAAACGGAATCGTCTCTCGGACGTGTTCGATGCCGCACATCCAGGCGGTGCAGCGTTCGATGCCCATGCCGAAGCCGCTGTGGGGGACCGAACCGAATCGGCGGAGATCGAGATACCACTCGAACGATTCACGCGGTAGGTTGTGTGCTTCGAGTTGCTTCTCGAGATACTCGAGCGACGCAGCGCGTTCGCCGCCGCCGATGATCTCGCCGTAGCCCTCGGGTGCGAGGAGGTCGATTCCAAGCGCGTACTTCGGGTCATCTTTATCAACTTCAAAGTAGAAGCCTTTGATAGCCGCAGGGAAGTGATGGACGAAGATCGGCTGACCGAACTGGTT
>DATEOJ010000250.1:0-5526 GCA_035274235.1 Pyrinomonadaceae bacterium | reverse complement strand
GACGAAGGACCGCGGCTACCTTTCAGTCTTGACCGAAGTATATTTCCACGTCACGCGACTCTTCGACGTCGCACCCGGCGCCTTTCAGCCGCCGCCAAAGATATGGAGTTCCGTTGTCCGACTCGTTCCTACGGAAACGGTTGTCGACCGGCCTGAAGAGTTCGGCAAACTTGTAGCAGCAGGATTCGCGCAGAAGCGAAAGACGATCGCGAATAATCTGAAGACGTTCTCACCGTCGTATGGTCCCGCCCTCGACAAAGCGATGATCGATGGGAGTCGAAGAGCGGAGACTCTCACGCTCGATGAATGGATGCGCCTACACAAGGTTTTGGGTGAAGGCTAGTTCCATCCGGAACGCCCGCCCTTCTCTGCGAACTCCGCGTGCTCTGCGTTAAAAACACCTACCTCACGCAAAGCTCGCGAAGCCCGCAGAGAGAACTGGCTATACGTTCGTTTTCTCGTCAACTTCTTCCTTGTGATGATGCGGAAAAATGAGCGATGCCACGACGGCACCTCCGATCGCAAATGCAATGAATCCGAGCGACCAGGTGATCGGAAACTTCCCGCCGAACGCGTCATTCAACCAAACCATTTTCAGACCAACGAATACGAGTACAGCCGCAAGACCATACTTGAGCAGGTGGAACTTATCGAGCACACCGGCGAGCATGAAGTACATCGATCTCAAACCGAGGATCGCGAAGATGTTCGACGTAAACACGATCAGCGGTTCGGAAGTTAGCGCGAAGATCGCGGGAACGCTGTCGACTGCAAAGATGATGTCCGTCGCCTCGAGAAAAAGGAGTGCGATCAGGAGCGGCGTCGCGTGCCATCGTCCATCGATCTTTTCAAAGAATGATTTGCCCTCGATCTCGTGCGTGACCGGCACAAATTTCCGAAAGATTCGAATCAGCAGGTTTTTCTCCGGCTCGATCTTCTCGTGTCCCGAGAACACCATCTTGATCCCGGTCAGGATCAGGAAACCGCCAAAAAGGTAGATCACCCAGTGGAACTGCATCAGCGCCGTTCCGAGGGTGATGAAGATCGCGCGAAAGACCAGGGCGCCCAGGATCCCGTAGAAAAGAACCCGGTGTTTGTACTTGGACGGAATGTGAAAGTAGCTGAAGACAAGTACGAAGACAAAGATGTTGTCGATCGAGAGCGAATACTCAATAACGTAGCCGGTCAAAAACTCGAGAGCGTTCGTATATGCGATCTCTGGTCCGAACTGCGCCGACGAGTACTGGTAGAATCCGAAACAGAAAAGAAGGGCGAGGACGACCCACACAGCACTCCAAGTTGCCGCTTCTCGAAACGAGACTGTGTGTGATTTTCGGTGAAAGACGCCCAGGTCGAGGGCGAGCATGATGAGTACGAAGAAGGTGAACCCGGCGTAAAACCACCAGTAGTCAGCGAATGGGAATAAGGTCATGATCGAAGCTCCTTTTTGCCGCCGAAAAAGGAAAAGACCCTTTACGACTCTGAAAGATCGTCGTAAATGGTCTCGATATTTTCTCTGTCTGGCCGAACCGTTCCCGACTAGAACGATCGTATTGACGACCTGACAGACCCTGCCACGGGCTACCTACTCCCCACAAATTGTCTAGACAAGGCTATAAGACTATGGGCCTCCGCGTCAAATCGTTGTGCTAGACTGGTTGGGTCAACAAAGGTACTAAAGTTTGAAAAAGATAGAAATAATTCCACTTGGCGGTATTGGCGAGTTCGGCATGAACTGCATGGGAGTCCGGTACGGCGATGAGATGATCGTCATCGACGCCGGTATGGGGTTCCCGGAAGAAACGCCATACGGCGTCGACATTTCGATTCCGAATTTCGATTTCCTTGAAGAATATCGCGACGACCTGACCGCACTAATCCTTACTCACGGTCACGAAGACCACGTCGGGGCGCTTGCCTACATCCTTAAGAAATTCAATATCCCGGTCTACGGTTCGAGATTTACTCTGGCTCTAGCGGAGAAACGTCTCGACGAATTTCGAATGCTGGACGACGTGCTGCTTCATCGCGTCAAGGCAAACGACGTGATCGAGGTCGGCAATTTCAAGGTGGAATTTATCCATGCGTCGCATTCGCTTGTCGATTGTTTTTCCCTGGCGATCCGCACACCCGTCGGCACACTGATTCATACCGGCGACTACAAGATCGATGACACGCCCGTCATCGGCGCACCATACGACTTAAAAACTTTGCGACGATATGGCGATGAAGGTGTCTTGGCATTGCTGGGCGATTCGACCAACGCGACGGTCCCGGGCCGCACGCCGTCGGAGCAGGCGGTGATACCCGCCTTCCGCGAGATCTTTGAAGAGACACCAGGAAGGTTGTTCGTCTCGACATTCTCGTCGTCGCTACACCGCCTCCAAATTATTTTCGATCTCGCCCACGAATACGGACGAAAGGTTTGTGTTCTTGGCCGTTCGATGATCAAGAACGTCGAGATCGCAGAGGAACAGGGGTTACTAAAGATCGCTCACGGATCGCTTATATCGATGGGCGATGCTCGTGCACTTGATGACGACGAGATCTGCTATCTCGCGACGGGTTCCCAAGGCGAGTCGCGGGCGGCTCTCTGGAACATGGCGACCTCGACATACAAAGGCCTTGAGATCGAAAAAGGCGACACGGTCGTTCTGTCGGCAAGGATCATCCCGGGAAACGAGAAAAACATCAGTCGTCTGATCGGACATCTCTACAAGCGTGGCGCGAACATCATCGAAGAGAAACGTCGGCTTGTTCATGTCTCGGGACATGCGTCGCAGGAAGACATCAAGATCATGGTCGAGACGTCGCGTCCGAAGTTTGTCGTACCTATCCATGGCGAGTATCGAATGCTGTTCCGGCACAAGGAGTACGTGAAGAACCACGTTGCCGGCTACTCGGATGACAACATACCGCTGATCGAGAATGGTGACGTCCTTGAGATCGACGAGTTTGGTGCGCGCATCGTTGAGAAGCACGAGCTTCACAAGACATTCATTGACGAAGAGTCGATGGGCGAGATCGAGTACGACGTAGTCCGTGAGCGAAAGAAGTTGGCTTATGGTGGTGCGGTCTCACTGGTCGTCACGATCGACAAAGCCACTCACCAGATCAAAGGCGAGCCGCAGATAACGTTTCAGGGCGTGGCTGGTCTCGATCCCACGAACGGCTTTGCGGCTGAAGCTCGACAAGCGGTTGCCGAGGCTATCTCCGAAATGAAACGCGACCAGATCGCAGACAAGACGGTTTTCAAGGAAAATCTGCGGATACATCTGAAGCGTTTCGTTCAAAAGGAGATCAGGACCAAACCAGTGATCGTGACGACTATCGTCGAGGTCTAGCATGCGACAGGGAACATTACTCGTCGTCTCCTTCCTCATCGCATTCCCGCTCGTATATTTTGGTCGCGAACTGCTAGCTTCCTATGGCTACAGTCCGACCTATCTCCGACAGACCGGTACCGGCCTATTCGCGTCCTTCGTACTCGCTCCAATAATCTCGATCCTGCTAACACCTTTCAACAAGAAACTGCTCGCGTGGCGGAAGACTCATGGCCGCGATATCGAGGAAGAAGAAAGCTATGAGACGGATCACGGCATGATTCGCCTCCATCCAAACGACAACGACTGACTCGCTCGCCTAGGGCAATGTAAACTCCGCGATCACCGCAGAATGATCCGACGCTTGGGTTCGATCGCTTTTCACCGTCGTATATGGAGTCCATTTCTTTTTCGCGAATACACCGCGTCGTTCCAGCCTCACATCCGTCAGATGTTTCTTGAGACCTTCCGAGATGAACAAATAGTCCAGTTGCTTCTTTCCGGTTCCGTACGTGCCGCGATCATCCACCCCAAACTTCAGATTCACGTTGTATAGATCTTTCTTCTTGACCAAGGGCTCCATCGACGGGCTCGTCGGATCGGAGTTAAGATCCCCGGCCACGATCACATAGTCCTTCTTCAGGTTATGTTGATCGCAAAGCTCCGCTACGCGCGTCGCCTGGCCTAGACGTCGGCGAACACTCTGTGGATCGGTCTTCGGACTATAACCCATCGATTTGAAGTGGTTGATCTTCAGGTGTATCGGCTTGGTATTTGGCGCTTCGAGCTCTACCTCAAGACAGTCCCGTGAAAACGTCTTTACAGTTTTTCCGTCGTACTGGGTCGTCTCATGCATCCGGCTTCGGAGCCATCGCACGGGAATTCGCGAAAGGAATGAAACATCGATACCGCGGGGGTCGTTGCCATCGATCAGCAGGATATGCGGATAACCCGGCCGCCCCGACGGCTTTAGAAAATTCTTTACCAGCATGTCGTCGTGAAACTTCTGTAGTAGGTTTCGGTCTTCGACTTCGATCAAACAGATTAGATCGGCATCGACGTCGCTGATCACTCGTGCGGTGTTTTTGACGGCTGCATCGGTGACATGAGTCCTGACCAGTTCCACTCCGCCGAGCCACTCTTTGGCGCCGACGGCGGTCGTGTGCTTTCCGCGCAGATCGTTTACGGTGGCGAACCCGCTTAGCTTCTTCTTGAGCTCGTTGATACGCTTGTGATCAAAGACGTCGTTTTTCAGCGCTTCCTGCAATTCCGAAACATATCCAAGAAGTTCTTTCGAACGTTTGGCCGTCTGGGCAAATATCTTTGGGCGACTGAACAGATTCTCACAATTGAACGTTGCAATGCGAAGACTGTGTGGCATGTGGTTGCTCCTTCGAATGGCCGGCACGGCTGCCGGCAGGTAGAACGCGTCTTGCTCGCCTCGGAATCAAAATGCCCGAGGTCGAGAGACGCGATTGTTAAGTAGACGGTGACTCGAGGTCGCGAAAGTTGTGGTCGATCCAACTCAAACTTTCTTCTTCCGCAAAGCCGTGCTACGGTGACGCAGACATGAAAAGGCTTTTGCGTTTTAGTTTCTTATGAGCGATTGGTCGGGAAAGATCGTGTTGCTAACCGGTGCCTCGAGCGGTATCGGTGAAGGACTCGCGCTGGCTTTGGCAAAACGGGGCGCGACGCTCGGACTTCTAGCGCGGCGGAAGGATCTTCTCGATGATCTCGAAGCCCGTTGTGCTGCTGCCGGCGGTGTCGCTCGCTCGCTTCCGGCCGATGTAACGGATGCGGCTGCGGTTCAGAAGGCGGCGGATCGAGTTCGGAATGAGTTCGGACACATCGATGTTTTGATCGCGAACGCAGGCATCGGCGGAAACAACGCCGAGACAAGAGATCTGCAGCCGGACGCCGTCAAGAAGGTTATCGATATCAATCTTCTCGGTGCGGTGAACTCGATTTATGCCGTGCTGCCGAAGATGCTCGAGCGGGAAAGCGGACAGCTTGTCGGCATATCGAGTCTCGCGGGTATTCGCGGACTGCCGAAGTCGGCGGCGTATTCGGCGAGCAAGGCCGGAATGACTGCACTCTTCGAGAGTGTGCGGCTCGACGTTCAAGACAAGGGCGTCTCAGTCACGATCATCCAACCGGGATTCATCAAGACCCCACTCACCGCCGGACGGCACAACAAGATGCC
>DATEOJ010000249.1:0-3528 GCA_035274235.1 Pyrinomonadaceae bacterium | reverse complement strand
GGCTACGCCTCGACTTGGCGGCATAGCCGCGATGAGGTTTTAGGTGTCAGCTCGGTCAGGCTAGCCTGACCGCAGTGCGTTGCGGCAAGCCGCGCAATTGATATCTCTTATCGACGCATCTATCATCAACCTAACCAATGAAACGAGTATTTCTCATCGACTCGATGTCGCACATCTATCGTGCTTTTTTTGCGCCGATGAACGCGCGGGCCGAGCCTTTGCGAAACAGCAAAGGTCAGGTGACACAGGCGGTGTTCGTCTTCACGAACATGCTGCGCAAACTGCTCAAGGACGAGAAGCCCGACTACATCGCCGCCATCTTCGAGTCGGAGGAGGGCACGTTTCGGCATGACTCCTACGCCGAGTACAAAGCGAACCGGCAGGAGATGCCGAGCGATCTCGCTGATCAGATCCCTTACATACTCCGCGTCTGCGAGGCGTTCAGTATCCCCGTCCTCCAGTCACCTAAATACGAGGCGGACGACGTTATCGGTACGCTCGCGAAGAAGGTCGCGGACAAGAACATGCAGGCGGTGATCGTCTCTAACGACAAGGACCTCTGCCAGCTGGTTAAAGATCCGAACATCATCGCGATGCGACAAAACTCGCAGAACGTGAAGCGCAAGGTCGCCGTTCCTCCAATTGAGTGGTGCGACGAGGCCTGGGTCCAGAACAAGTTTGGCGTGCCCGCGGACAAGATCATCGATCTGCTCGGGTTGATGGGCGACTCGATCGACAACATTCCCGGTGCTCCGGGCATCGGCGAGAAAGGCGCGTTGAAACTCGTACTTGAATTCGGTTCCGCCGAGGGTGCGATGGAGAACGCAGACAAGGTCACGCATAAGACCTATCGCGAGAGTCTTCAGAACAATCAACCGATCATCCGTCAGTCGCTCGAACTCGCAACGATCCATTGCGACGCTCCCATCGATCTCGATCTCGATCTTATCAAAGCACGCGAACCCGATCGGAAACTTGCGTATCAGCTTTTCCGCGAACTCGAGTTCAATTCGCTGATACGCGAGTTTGAAGACTCGGCGACGTTGTTCGAACCGACGAACGGCGACAAGCCTGCGGCAGCCGAGCAAAAGTACTCGATCATCAACAACAGGGCCGATCTGGACAACCTCATCCGACTGCTCTGGGAAAAAGAGCAGTGGAGTTTTGAGATCGACGATTCGAATGGAGACGAACGTCAAAGCTGCTTTCACAAAGTTGCTCCGGCGGGAATCGCGATCGCGTTCGCCGCGGGCGAATCGTATTACATCGATCTCGATAATTTCAAGGAAGGTAAGGAATCAGCGATCGGCCCGCTTCGGGATATTTTGTCGAACGGGTTTCTCGAGAAGTCTGCCTACGATCACAAGCGTCAATTCGGCACGCTCGAGACGATCGGCATCGAGCCGACCGCGTTGAAAGAAGACCCATTGATCGCGGCGTATCTTCTGGACTCGACGCGTTCAAACTATTCGCCCGAGTTTCTCGCACACGCGTTCCTCGAAATAGAACCTGCACGGGATATTCCCGAGAACTGGGCTGAGACCGCCTTTCGCACCGCCGAACGTGCTGACTGGGTTTTCCAACTCGCTCCGATCCTCAGGAGCAAGATCGTCGAGGCGGATCTTGTCCGCGTGTATGACGAGATCGAGCTTCCGATCGAACGCGTTCTCGCGGATATCGAGTGGGCGGGAATGAAAGTGGACGGCGAGAACCTGAAAGAGTTTTCGGAGTTTATGTCGAAGGAGCTCGAGCGGCTAAAGAAGGAGATCTATGAGCTAGCCGGACGAGAGTTTAATATCGGTTCGCCGAAACAGGTCGGTGAAGTTTTTGAAGAGCTGAACATCTCGACCGGTCGCAAGACTGCCACGGGACAGATCTCAACGAGCCGCGATGTACTCGATGAGTTAGCTCACACCTACCCGATCGCGAAGGCGATCATCGACTACCGGGAGATCGACAAGCTCAAGTCAACCTACGCCGATTCGCTGCCGAAGATGATCTCGCCCGATGGTCGGATCCATGGTTGTCTTACGCAAACAGTTGCCGCAACCGGCCGTCTGAGTTCGACCGATCCGAATCTTCAGAACATTCCGGTGCGAACCGAACTCGGTCAGCGGATCCGTCAGGCGTTTGTTCCCGAGAAAGGAAACAAACTTTTGTCGGCAGACTATTCGCAGCTCGAACTTCGCATCCTCGCTCACATCACGCGCGATCCGGTGATGCTCGAGGCGTATCAAACCGGCGAGGACATTCACGCGAAAACGGCACGCCTCGTCTTCGGTGCGAAGGACGAGAAGGAGCTAAAGGAAAAACGTCGTCTCGCGAAGATCGTAAATTTCGGAATTGCGTATGCGGTCGAAGCGTTCGGTTTGAGCACGCGTGTGGGTATCAGCCGGGCCGAAGCTCGTCAGGTGATCGACGACTACTTCGAAACGTATAAGGGTATCCGGAAGTATATGGACGAGACGCCGGAAGTCGCACGCAAGCAGGGTTACATTGCGTCGCTCTTCGGTCGTCGCCGTTACTTCCCTTCGATCAACGACCGCAATTACACGGTCCGATCACGAGCCGAACGCGAGGCCATCAACATGCCGATCCAGGGAACGGCTAGCGACATCGTAAAGATCGCGATGCTCCGCGTGCACGAGGCGTTGAAGAAGGAAGGTCTGAAGACGCAGATGATCATGCAGGTGCACGACGAGTTGTTGTTCGAAGCTCCGGAGTCTGAGGTGAAGAAGGCGAGCGAGATCATCAAGCGCGAGATGGAAGCTGCGGCCTCGTTAGACGTACCGCTCGAGGTCGAAGTCGGAGTCGGCGATAACTGGATGGACGCGAAGTGATGACGATCGATTTTGCCACTACCGACGATGCGATCAACGAATGCTACGACGTCATGGCAGAACTCCGGCCGCACATTGCACGCGAAGATTTCCTCGAGCGCGTTAGGCGCCAGATGGACGGCTTCGGGTACGCCGTCGCGTACGTTAAGGACGACGATGAGGTAAAGGCCGTCGCCGGTATTCGAATCAGCGAGTGGTTGTTCGGCGGAAAGTATCTCGAGATCGATGACCTTGTTTCGAAAGACGGCGATAGATCGAAGGGATACGGCGGGAAACTATTCGATTGGATAGTCGAGCTTGCCCGCCGCGAGAAATGCAATCACGTCCGCCTGCTCTCCGGCGTGCAGCGGTTCGAAGCACATCGCTTTTATCTCCGAAAGCGGATGAACATCGAGGCGCATTACTTCACGTTGAATTTGTAGAGGTGACAAAAGTACGCGGCAAAGGCGGAGCGACTGGAACGCAGGCGTCTCGCCTGCAACGCCGCGAAGCGGCGTATCCGCTCCAGAGGAGCGAAATGTTTGTAGAATCGTCCGCCTTTTTCGAATTCGCTCCGTAGGAGCGATATGTTATTTCGCTCCTACGGAGCGAGAGATTTGTTAGTTATCGCATTCTACAAACATCTTGCCCCTAACGGGGCGGGTGTCGGACGACACAATGGATTCAACCCAAACCGAACGCACAAAAG
>DATEOJ010000248.1:0-9856 GCA_035274235.1 Pyrinomonadaceae bacterium | reverse complement strand
AGATCGCGAACCGCGTCATATCGTGGATCGGTGGCGTACCGCTTCACGACTACGGCTGCTCGTTGAAAGCGTATCGACGCGAAGTTCTCCAGGACGTAAAACTCTACGGCGAGATGCATCGCTTCATCCCGATCTACGCGTCGTGGGCCGGTGCACGCGTGACGGAGATCCCGGTCGATCATCACGCGCGGACGATGGGCAAATCGAAGTACGGCATCTCGCGCACGGTGAAGGTGATCTTCGATTTGATGACGATCAAGTTCATGGCCGAGTATCACACGAAGCCGATCTATGTGTTCGGCACATTCGGTATGCTCGCGTTCGCGGCGTCTATCTTATCGGGCGTTTATGCGATCTTTCTGAAGTTCTCGCATCGTCTCGGCCTACCGCAGTTTCACGCCGACTTCGTTGAGACGCCACTTCCGATCCTTTGCATCGTAATGTTCGCGATCTCGATCCAGTTCTTTCTGATGGGACTGCTCGCAGAACTTCTCGTGCGGACGTATCACGAGTCGCAAGACAAGGCGATCTACGCGGTGAGGGAGAGGATCGGGTTTAACGGTGAACGGTGAGTGGTGAATGATGAGTGATGAACACTTCCCTCAGAAATTTAGAGTTCAGCCAAGGCGTTCAGTCGCAGCTTCGAATCTTGAACAAAGTTCTTCGCGAACACTCGAAGACTGAGCTGTTTGACAATCCGGATATTCAGTTCGAACTGGACTGGTGTTCTCAAAACTTTCTGGTGTTCACGCTGAGTCGGCCGAATTCAAATTCCGTGGAACTGAGATTCCATTTGTTGCCAGATGGAATGCGAATCGACTTCGACGGATATCAGGAGGCTTGGGAGGTTCCGGCCGCGACGATCGAAAGGGATAATACGACAGAAGAGGTGTTGGAGCGGCTGATCGCTTCTCCGATTCTGGTCGAATACAAGGGTGGAGCAAAGTTCGTTAATCTTTTTAATACTGATGGCAGCAGATTCGCTGTATGGGCCCTCCAAAGTTTTCCGGCTCTTCTGTTTCGCGGCTATTGGAAGTCCCAATCGATCGACCAGCACCTCTTTGATCCGATCTATCCGCGGTCTGGGGGTGCGACCTGATGGGGCAATCGATCGTCCACATTGCACTCGTAGTTCGCGACTATGACGAGGCAATCGAGTTCTACACGCAGAAGTTCAACTTTGAACTCATCGAAGACACCTACCAGCCCGAGCAGGACAAGCGATGGGTCGTAGTTGCACCGCACGGTCGTTCGGGAACAACGCTGCTTCTGGCCCGGGCCTCTGATTCGGAGCAAGAGTCCTTCATCGGAAGCCAGTCGGGCGGTCGGGTCTTTCTCTTTCTCAACACCGACGATTTCTGGCGCGATTACAATGATATGGTCGCGAAAGGGATCAAGTTCATGAGGGAGCCGAAAGAGGCTGAGTACGGAACAGTCGCGGTGTTCGAAGATCTCTACGGGAATCTTTGGGACTTGCTGCAATTGAATGACGGACATCCGATCGTCGCTCGGCTCGATGGAGTTAGATAAGAAGGTAGCTTTTTGCTTTTAGCTGTTGGCCCTTAGGTAACGGCTAGTTTTCAAATGTGCGGAATTACAGGTTGGCTCAACCTGAACAAAAGTGAATCGAACGATGCCGAGGCGATCCTGCACTCAATGTGCGAGACGATCGTGCATCGCGGGCCTGACTCGGAGGGAGTGTGGACCGACGATCGCGTCGGACTCGGAATGCGGCGTTTGTCGATCATCGATCTGAAGACCGGCGACCAGCCGGTTTTTAGTTGTGATCGTTCGGTCATCGTTATGATGAACGGCGAGCTGTACAACTACCGCGAGGTCCGCGCCGAACTCGAGAAGAAAGGCCACAAGTTCACGACACACTCCGATACCGAAATCCTTCCGCATCTCTACGAAGAGTACGGAGAAGCGCTCGTCGATCACATCAATGGCATGTACGCGTTCTCACTGTGGGACACGCGTGCAAAGAAGCTGATCATCGCCCGCGATCGGTTTGGTGAGAAGCCGCTTTACTATGGCGTGTTCGATGGCAAGCTCGTCTGGGCATCGGAACCGAAAGCGTTGCTCGCGCACCCTTCAGTCAAACCCGAGATCGATCTAAATGCACTGCGACATTACGTCTCGTTCGATTACGTCCCGGCGCCGATGTCGATCTACAAGGGAGTGTCGAAACTTCCGGCCGCGCACATGATAGTGGTTGATGGCGATGAGACTCGAGTGCGGCGGTACTGGGATCTCACTTGGGATGCTGCAAACTTAAGTTTGCAGTCCGGGCGGACGACAAACAGTTTGTCCCCGAATGGGTCGAACGCACCGGCGAACTTAAGTTTGCCGTCCGCTGCGACCGAGCTTCGCGACCTTCTCTCAGACGCCGTCCGCATGCGACTCGTTTCCGACGTGCCTCTCGGCATTCTTCTCTCGGGTGGCATCGATTCATCCACCGTTGCCGCATTCGCGACGCAACATGCGACCGAACGCGTCAAGACTTTCTCGATCGGTTTCGAAGAAGACTCATTCGACGAATCTAAGTACGCGCGTCAGGTTGCGAAACATCTCAACACCGAACATTACGAAGACAAGCTTAGTGCGACGACAGCCGGCGATCTGATCGGCGAGATCGGCAAGTGGCTCGACGAACCGATGTCCGACGGTTCGCTCATACCGACATTTCTTCTCGCTCGCTTCGTTCGCAAATATGTCACGGTCGCACTCGGCGGCGATGGCGGCGACGAACTATTCGCCGGCTATCCGATGTACTACGCACACGGCATTGCGGCGAAGTACAACGCGATCCCGTCGTTCATCCGGTCGGGTCTGATCGAGCCGGTCGTGAATGCGTTGCCGGTTTCGACGAGCAATCTCTCTTTTGACTACAAGGCAAAGCGTTTTATTCGAGCGGCTAAGTTCGACGACGTCGCCCGGCATCACTCTTGGTTCGGTTCGTTCTCGACTGACCAACACGAGAAGCTGTTTTCCAAAGACGTGATCGCCGCGACGAACAAAGACATCTATACCGCGGTTCGCGAATTGGTAAATGCCTCAGACGCCCGGCAGATCGTTGAGCGAATGCAGTACGCCGACATCAATTACTATCTCGCCGAAGACATCCTGACGAAGGTCGATCGTGCGGCAATGGCGGTCTCACTCGAGACCCGTGCCCCGTTTCTCGATCCACGTGTCGGACAATTCGCGGCATCGATCCCGGTCGAGTACAAACTTCAGGGCAAGAGCGGAAAGGTAATTCTCAAGGAAGCGATGAAGGACTTGCTTCCGCACGAAATTCTGCATCGACCGAAGAAAGGTTTCGGCATCCCGATCGCGGAATGGCTAAAGGGCCGGCTCAACTCGCTGATGCACGACATGCTCTCGCCAGAGCGATTGAATTCTCAGGGGTTGTTCAATTCGGATTACGTACAGCGGTTGATCCGCGAACATGAGTCGGGTGCGGCATCGCATCACAAGGAACTTTGGACCCTGTTGGTGTTCGAGTTATGGCTGAATAACTTCTCGGCAAGCGCAATTTAGCCGCAGATTGCGCTGATGACGCAGATTTACCGAGAAAACCTCTTAATGCCGGTCATCACGATCCCTGCTCCGCTAGGAGCAACATGTTTGTAGAATTACCGCCAATACGAATCCCGCTCCGTAGGAGCGCAATCGTCGTCGATTCCGCTCCTACGGAACGAGGCCACTTTCCTGCGACGGTTCTACAAACATGAGGCTCCTAACGGAGCCAAGAACGGGATTCCCCTGGAAACTCACGGTAATCAAATCTGCGTCATCTGCGTAATCTGCGGCTAAATCGCTTCGGCCACCTTGAGACTTCGTTTCCCCAACGCATTCCGCTATCATTTCTCCATATGAAAAGTCTGTATCCGGAGATCGAACCATTCGATTCGGGGATGCTCAAGGTCTCCGACATTCATGAGATCTACTGGGAACGCGTCGGAAATCCTGAGGGGATCCCGGTCGTGTTCCTCCACGGCGGCCCCGGCGGCGGACTTATCCCGATGTACCGGCAGTTCTTCGACCCCGCCGCTTATCAAGTGGTTCTTTTCGACCAGCGCGGATCCGGCAGATCGACGCCTCACGCCGAGCTCAAGGAGAACACGACGTGGGAACTGATCAAGGACATCGAAGCGTTGCGTGAGAAGTTTGGCATCGACAAGTGGTACGTCTTCGGCGGATCGTGGGGATCGACGCTGAGTCTCGCCTACGGCATCAGTCATCCGGATCACTGCCTCGGCCTGGTGCTCCGCGGTATATTCCTCACACGAAAAAAAGAGTTGGACTGGTTCTATCAATACGGCGCATCAGAGATCTTCCCGGATTTTTGGGAACGCTATCGTGACGAGATTCCCGTGGAGGAGCGTGACGATTTCGTAAAGGCGTATCACAAGCGTTTGACGAGCGACGACGAGAGCGTGCGCTTGTCAGCCGCGCGTGCGTGGAGTGTTTGGGAAGGCTCGACGTCGAAGCTCTATCCGGACAAAGATCTGATGGACCACTGGGAAGGAGAACACGAAGCGTTAAGCCTCGCTCGGATCGAGTGTCATTACTTCGTTAACAATTCGTTCTTCCCGACGGAAAATTATTTGATCGAGAACGTCGACAAGATCCGTCATCTTCCGACCGTCATCGTCCAGGGACGCTATGACGTCGTATGCCCCATAACCTCGGCTTGGGAGCTACACCGGGCTTTACCCGAGGCGGAGTTTATCGTCGTACCGGACGCCGGGCATTCGGTGTCGGAAAAGGGGATTACGTCGGCGCTGGTGGATGCGATGGACAGGTTTAAGGCGAGGGGCGCGGCGGCGTGATCGCGGTTTGGTGTATTATGTAGACGCCATCACCTTATAGGACGTCTAACTTTTGGACGGTAGAGATTATGAACTTCGGAACTACTGAAATTATTTTGATCGTAGCAGTGCTATTCCTGCTGTTTGGAGCGACGCGGCTGCCACAGTTAGCAAAGTCGCTCGGCCAGTCACGAAAGGCATTCAAGGAAGGAATGCGTGAAGCGGAGGAAGGAGAACGTGCGGAGCAAGCCAAGATCTCGAACGCTCCGCCTCCGCAGATATCATCCGTAACCGATGAAGCGTTGGCCGACGAATTGCGCAGACGAGCTGAGGCGAATCAAAGCTAGCTTTTAAGTAAAAAGTAAAAAGGAAAAAGTAAATTGTGGAAAAGAGGTTCGCCTCTGTCTCACCATTTACTTTTTCCTTTTTACTTTTTACTTCTTTTTACGCCTTCTCCCCCGTCACAAGCACAACCTTTACCGAAAACCGGAACGACAGCGTCCCGTCCTCGGCGTCGATCAACTGAGCTAGCTTCTGTGTGATCCTTTCGGTATCATCCTCGTCCAACGACTCCAACCAGACCGGCAACAAAAAGTCAGCGACAAGCGGCGAACCAATAAACTCCCCACCGTTCTCAAATTCGAAGACCTCGTTCGACGAGTGCGACGCGATGTTCACCAGTCCCTGCTCGGCCGCGATCTCCTCCGCTCGCGAGACGGTCGGTAATTCGCGGATCATCTCCTCGGCCGCCGCACCGTGTTCGCCGAGATCTTCGTTGAAGAGCACCTCCCAGAGCAACGAGAAGACTTCACCAAAACTTCCCGCCGCAGCTAACAAGACCGCGACGGTCCCACCTGACTTAGCGACGCGTTCGGCATCTGCGATCAGATCGGGCAGTTCCGAAGGACGGGCGAAACTTGCATCGGTCAGTACTGCGTCAAACGAATCGTCTTCAAAATCGATCGTCGAGAAATCGACATCGGACTTTACTGCGATCGCCTTGTCACGGGCGATGTGAAGCAGCTCGTCGTTCTCGCACGTTGCGAATACCGCAGTGTTCTTGCCCATCTTTTCGCGGAGCGCGAAGCAGTGATTCCCTGTCCCGGCGTTCACATATAAAAAATTCTCGTCGTCATCCGAGAACGTCAGATTCTTATCGACGAGGTCCGTAAAACGCTTGGTCCACTCGTCGTTGATATAAAGGTCTCGTATAAATGCGAGCTCCTTTTCGGTCTTAGCCATATCTTCATTAAATCAAAGCGAGTGAGAGCTTAGCAAAGGACGAGTCCGCGGTGTTCGGGTTGTCTCGTGGTAATCTGAAGTCAACTCGAAAAGCGAAATGGACGACGATGTTCACAATATGTCCCGCGAGGAATTGATCGCTGAAGTAAAGAAGCTGCGGGACGGGATCCGGACCCACCGCGATAGCAGTCTTCAGGAGCTTTGCTGGCATCATCCGGCTCTTTGGGGACTCCTGCCCGAGAGGACCGATCCGATGCCGGTCGTACCGGATTGGCCGCAATTTCTCCAAGGTTGTGTCAAGTATCGTCAGTCGCTCGATGAGCAGGCGCCTGACGCGCCGAGATCAAGTGAACAGTATAAAGATTGAGTTTTATGGCCGAGCATATTAATAAACTCTTCGACCTAAGTGGAAAGACCGCCATCGTCACTGGAGGGTCGCGCGGAATAGGAAAGGAGATGGCGGAGGGACTGGCGGAGGCCGGAGCCAACTTGGTGTTGTGCGCCCGCCGCTCCGAGTGGCTCGATGAAACGGTTGAGGAATTTCGGGGACGCAGTTTTAGGGTCGAAGGAGTGTTGTGCGATGTGTCCAAGCCGGACCAGGTTCAGAATGTCGTCGAACGGACGGTTTCGAAATTCGGCTCGCTGGATATTTTGATCAATAACGCGGGCGTCTCGTGGGGGGCGATGCCCGAGGACATGCCGCTCGAGAAATGGCAGAATGTGCTCGATGTGAACCTTACGGGCTGCTTCTTGTTCGCACAGGCCGCGGGACGCGAGATGTTGAAACAACAACGCGGCTCGATCATAAACATCGCATCGATCTCGGGCATCACTTCAAGCGCAAACGGTCCGTACTATGCGGGCTACGTCGCAAGCAAAGCGGGTCTGATCGGTCTCACGCGCGAGTTGGCGGCGAGCTGGGGTCGAAAAGGAATTCGCGTCAACGCGATCGCACCCGGGTTCTTTCACTCGCGTCTTGCCGACTCGGTCATCGATATCTATGAGCGTTCGATACAGGAGAACAACGTCATCCCGCGTGTCGGCAAAGAAGGCGAGCTAAAAGGTATCGCCGTCTTCCTCGCATCGGATGCCTCGAGCTATGTGACGGGTCAGACGATCGCGGTTGACGGTGGAATGACAGTTTGATTTTGGATTTTGGATTTTGGATTTTGGATTTTGGATTTGTCTCGTGAAACTAGACGGACAACAAACTTTAGTTTGTTGAACGACACGACAAACTAAAGTTTGTCGTCCGCTTGCTACTTATGCACACCGAACTTTCAACTTTATCAGTTCTGCTGATCGGCTTCATGCTCGGCTTGCAGCACGCGGTCGAGGCCGACCATCTGGCGGCAGTCTCGACGATCGTTAGCGAGAAGAAAAACCTGCTGACTGCATCACTAGTCGGCGGGCTGTGGGGTGTCGGGCACACGATCTCGCTTTTCGCCGTTGGGGTCCTTGTCATCCTGTTAAAACTGCAGATCTCCGAAACGACCGAGGCTTGGCTCGAGGCGGTGGTCGGCGGAATGCTCATTCTCCTGGGTATCAATGCGCTTCGGAAGTTGTTCACGGAGAAAGTTCACGTCCATGTTCATGAGCACGGCGAGCGGGAACACATTCACATCCACACTCACAAAGCCGCGACCGAGGAATCGCATCACAGGTTTAGTTTTCGCTCTGTAGCGATCGGCATGGTGCACGGGCTCGCCGGCAGCGCGGCATTGATGCTGCTGATCGTGCCGACCATCGCATCACCCGCGATCGCACTCCTCTACATCCTCGTGTTTGGCATCGGCTCGATCGGCGGAATGGTGGCGATGAGTTTCTTGATCGGTCTCCCGATCCATTTCACCGCCGGACGATTCGCCGTCATAAACAAAGCGATCCGTCTCGCGGCCGGTCTATTTAGTTTTGGGTTGGGTGCGGTGATCGTTTACGAGAATCTTGTTGGGTAAGAGACAGTCGACATTCATTTGTGGCTTGTCGAGAGCTTCGCGAACCTTCGATTGAAGTTGCGTGCAAAACTCAGATGGTGGCTGTTTAAATTGCCTCCACCCTTTAGGTGGAGGTTCTAGATGCGAGGAGCGCGGCTTTAGCCAAATTTCAAAAAAAGATTCCGAGCGGCTTCAGCCATCTAGGCTAAAGCCGCTCGGAATCTTTTTTCTATCCTTGGGCTAAAGCCAGAAGTCTTGTTGCCCGGCCTCCACCTAAAGGATGGAGGCAATTTAAACAGCTAGCTTGGCGACACTGTTCGCATGATCTCTACAGCGGCTGGAATTTAGGACTCGGCCGCCGCCACTACCGCCGGCACGGAAGCAACGTCGCCGTCAGTCGAGGCAACCACCTCCGATCCGTCCCTCACCCACGCCATAAAGATCTCGTAGCCTAGTGCCAGCGCTGTCGCTCCGACAAACATACCGAGAATCCCCGCGGTCGCCATTCCACCTAACGCACCAAACAAAACGATCGGCATCGGCACATCCACGCCTCGACCGAGAAAGATCGGTTTGAGAACATTGTCAGCAAGTCCCACGAGAAGAAGCAGCGCGGTGTAGATAATCGCCGGGGTAGTGTCGTAATTCCCGCTAGCCCAGATGTATCCGATCGCCGGGAGGATCACGATTATTGCAGGTATCTGCGCGATACCGAGGACGAGCACGATTATCGCTAGTACACCGGCCCCCGGGACTCCCGCGATCAGAAGCATGCCCCCGACAAGAATCGCTTGTATCGCGGCGATACCGAGAATTCCAAGTGCGACCGTTTTGATGGTGCCGGCACAAAGCTCCACCAAGCCCGGACCTTTCTCCGGTCCGGCCACTCGATCGCCGATCTTCAGCATCGTATTCGCTCCCGATTCTCCGTACGCCATCACGATGCTCGCGATAATGAACGACACGAGGAACAAGAGCAGCGTGGTCCCGACACTTGCCACAGTAGCGAGGGCGGTGCGTGCAAGCTCCCCGATCTTTGGCTGCATCGTCTGCACCAGACCGGGTAGATCGTTGTAGGCCTTCGACCAGTAATCGTGGAGCTTTGCCCCGACCACGGGTACGTTCAGAGCCCGGTCATTAGGGGGTGGTATCTGAATTGTGTTGTTGTTGACGGACTCCACAAAGCCTCGGACGGTGTCGGCAAACGAGTTCATCAAAAGCGCGGTCGGCACAATGATGACTACGAGACCGACGATCACGAGGATCAGCGATGCAAGCCACTGCTTGCTCCATACGCGACGAGCGATCCGCTGGTGTATCGGATAGAGGGTGACGGCAAGGATCACCGACCAAGCGGCTAGAGTTATAAACGGCGAAAAGGCCCGGTAGCAAAGCCACGCTAACCCGATGATCAATCCTGCACGGATGAAAAACTCTATCAGGCGCGGCGACGCGGCAGGATCGGCATCAGTCCGAAGCGGTGGTTCCATGTGATTTTCCTCCAGTTTACGGTG
Organism: Pyrinomonadaceae bacterium; assembly: GCA_035274235.1. Taxonomy (GTDB): domain Bacteria; phylum Acidobacteriota; class Blastocatellia; order Pyrinomonadales; family Pyrinomonadaceae; genus OLB17. Next base: position 349 of record DATEOJ010000248.1, on the reverse strand, counting down.
TCCGATTAGGAAGATTGAAGCAACTGTCAATTCTTACAGTTTTCCGCGCCGCTCGGTCCGCTTACCATCGTGGTTACTAATATGAATCGCTATAAAAGGAGATCTCCAATGAAGAATCTGATCGTCTCGTGCTTTGCCCTTATCTTTGCCCTCACTATTGGCCTAACGGCCGCGTCAGCCCAGACGACCCCTGCCTCGACGAACCCAAATACCGCCGGTCCGCTCTCTGAAGGAGAGATCGCTCTTATGCGGAAAGACCTCCGCGGCGAGAAGAAAAAGGTGATCGCTTTGAATGTCCCGATGACTGAGGATGAGGCGACCCGATTCTGGCCGGTTTACGACAAGTACG
>DATEOJ010000247.1:0-5271 GCA_035274235.1 Pyrinomonadaceae bacterium | reverse complement strand
CACTAGACCGGTCCCGTACTTTTCATGACGCACGTGCGTGCCCGGCATGAACGCATTTCCGATTTGCGCTTTTCGATTTTCGATCTCAGCCTTAGGGGTCGCTTGGGCGCGGAGTTTGTCTAAGCCCTTGATCTCCTTCGGCGTCTCCTCTCCCCTTCTCCCTTTCTCCCCTTCTCCCGCTCCAGCGGCCCCCGCCTCGCGTTTCTTGAAAAACTCCGCGACCGCATCCGTACTGTTGTACGTCTTGCCCGTGTAAAGATTCTTTGGCTTTGTAAACGTCGGCGGACGCTCACCACGCAAGGCTGCGGCAGCCGCTTTGTTCGCGGTCGCCGTCGAGCCGCGTGCGAACGACAACCATGACGAACCGTACGAGAGGTCCTCGATCAACTCGAGCGGCATCTCGTTCAAGAACTGCGACGGCTCAGCCGCCATCTCCTCGCCATATACACGACGCCGCATAGAATGAGTTACGTAAAGTATCTTCTCGGCACGCGTGATCGCGACGTACGCGAGTCGGCGCTCCTCTTCCATTTCCTTCTCGTCGTTCAAACTGCGCGAGTGCGGGAAGACTCCATCCTCAAGTCCAACGAGAAACACGACCGGAAACTCCAGCCCCTTGGCCGAGTGAACCGTCATCAGCGTGACCCTTGCGTTTCGGTCGTACTTATCTGTATCTGCGGTGAGTGCGGCGTGATCGATAAAATCGCGAAGCCCGAGCTCGTCCGACTTGTCATAATCGACGGCGGCGTTAACAAGTTCTTCCAGGTTCTCCAAACGTGCCTCGGCCTCATCGCTGTCCTCGCTTCGAAGCATCGTCGAGTAACCGGTGTCGTCGATCGCGGCGACGACGACATCCGAAACATTTCGATCGGTCTCAGCAACGGAGGCCGCGGTCTTTTGAAGGCTCTCGATAACGAACTTGAAACCACGCAGCGCGTCTTTCGCACGCAGCGTCAGCGACGAAACGCCGGTAGCCATGTTGTCCGAAACTACCGCGAGTGCTTCCCAAAGCGAGACGTTGTTCGATTTCGCGTAGTCCTGAACGTCTTCCAGTGTCGTCTTACCGATCCCGCGAGGTGGCGTGTTGATGACGCGAAGCAACGCGATGTCATCCTGCGGATTCAGCGCGAGCTTTACGTATGAGACGATGTCCTTGACTTCGGCCCGCTCGTAGAACGAGAAGCCGCCGACAATGTTGTAATCGATGCGAAGACGACGCAGAGCTTCTTCAAACACGCGCGACTGCGCGTTCGTCCTGTACAGAACCGCGGCACGTTCGCCGGGATTTCTGCGTTGGTGCTCCTCGATCTTTGAAGCGACAAAGCGTCCTTCACCGTCGGCGTCCATCGACTGGTAATAGTAGATCCGTTCGCCGCCTTCATTCGCTGTCCAGAGCTTTTTCTTTTTCTGGTTGACGTTGTTCTCGATGATCGCGTGCGCGACATCGAGGATGGTCTGCGTCGAACGGTAGTTCTGTTCGAGCAGGATGACTTTCGCGTTCGGGAAGTGTTGTTCGAACTCGAGGATGTTCTTGATGTCCGCCTGACGGAAACCGTAGATGCTCTGTGCGTCGTCGCCAACTACACAGATGTTCTGCTGCTTCTCTGTCAGGAAATTGATCATCGCAAACTGCAGAGAGTTCGTGTCCTGGTATTCGTCGACCAGGATGTACTTGAACTTTTCGTTGTACTTGTCGCGAACGTTCTTCGACTTTCGCAGCAAGCGAACCGTCTTGATCAAGAGATCGTCGAAATCGAGAGCGTTCGCGAGTCGGAGTCGCTCTTCGTACATTCGGAAGACCTTCGCCGTCGCCGCGCGTTTCTCGTCGGTCTGCTCGACGCGAGAGGTAAAAAGATCCACGTCTTCGCCACGGTTCTTGGCCGAGCTGATCGCGTTCCGCACAACTCGAGGGACCACCTGTTTCTCATCAAGACCGAGTTCTTTGATACACGCCTTGACGACTTTCTGCGTGTCGTCGGTGTCGTAGATCGTGAACGATTTCTTGTAGCCCTCCTCGAGCTGCTCGATGTCCTGACGCAGGATACGGACGCACAAACTGTGGAATGTCGAGATCAGCGGAAACGATCGCAGCGTCTGACCTTTCAACAAATCTTCGACTCGCGCACGCATTTCCGCGGCCGCTTTGTTCGTAAACGTGACAGCGAGAATGTTGCGCGGCTCGACCTGTTTCTCCGCGATAAGGTGAGCAATGCGGACTGTGATTACACGCGTCTTGCCGGAGCCTGCTCCGGCAAGAATAAGCAGCGGGCCTTCAGTCGTTTTCACGGCTTCGACCTGCTGCGGATTTAGTGAGGATAGGATGTCCATCGAACTTCGTTAGCGAATGTTCAATGGTAAGGTTTCGCGCGTTTGGGGTCAAAGAACACGCGTAGGACAGGCTTTCCAGCCTGCCCTCGGTAAGGTATCCGGATCATTGAAAACGCTAGAACCCAATATCTTGAGAAGCACAGCGTAGAAAGGCTGTCGTACGCGTTACTTTACCAACCGCTGGATCTCTTTGAATCTCTCGTGACTTGCGTCGCGCATCATCTCGAAGAGAGCCATCTCGACGCTCGAAGGAATCGCCCCGCTGGCGAACATCTTCTGCAAACCTGCCCGGCGGTTTCTCTTTGAGCGTGACACGACGGAGTCGGTCAGGATATGGACCGCGAAGCCGCGGTGGAGAAGGTCATGAGTCGTTTGATTCACGCAGATGTGCGTCTCGAGTCCGCACACCACAACCTGAGAAGCACCGGCGGTTCGAAGTTGGTCCTCGAGCATTGCCGCACCGCAGGAACTGAACGCGGTCTTCTCGATATAGTGGAATTCCGGCGAAAGGACGTCGCGTATTTCATCCGCCGTTCTTCCCAGACCTTTCGGATACTGCTCGGTGACAAACACCTGACGGTCCAGAATTTGAAATCCGCGAACAGCAACCACGATGCGTGAAACGAGCTCGTCAAAGTTGTCGATAACGTTTCGAAACGCTTCCTGCACGTCGACGACGAGCAGTGCAGACTTTGAACCGTCCAGGATATTGGGATGTGCCATCAGTTCTCCTGCTTCACTTTCTCAGCAGCTTTCTTTTCCGCACGCTCTTTCTTCTCGCGCATCTCTTTCTTGTACTGCTTCATAAAAAAATAGACTGCGCTAAAACTTACGATGAGGATCAACACCATCATCGCGGAGATGAAATAGATCTCGGCACGCTCGGCTCCGGGCATGCTAGAAGAATAAATGAAATAGAACGGAGGTTAAAGTTAACTCGGTGGCTGATTCGGGAAAGCTTCGGCCGGTGCCGTCTCCGAAAGAAGTCGTTCCTTATAGATATCGGGAATGAGTTTCACCTTCTTGTTGTCGTCGGTCACAAGATGGAGCGTCTCGCCTTCGGCGAGGAGCATCTCATCGCTGTCGCGGACGATCTCGTAGATGAATCGTATCGAGCGGCTTCGCACTTCGGCGACCTGTGTGCGAACCGTAAGAACGTCTTCGTAGTAAGCGGGGGATTTGTATCGGCAGTAGGTTTCGGCGACCACCATCAAGGCGTTGTCCTGCTCTTCCATTTCTTTATAGGAAAAGCCGCGGGCCCTGCAAAGATCGCTGCGACCGGCTTCGAACCAGATCAGGTAGTTCGAGTGATGAACTATCCCCATCTTATCGGTCTCGGCATATCGGACCCGGATCTCGGTTTCGTGCCAGCCGTCCATAGCGTTGTTAGGCGAGAGACAGGAGACGAGAGACAAGAGAATCGCTTCTCGCGTCTCCTGTCTCGTGTCTATTGGCTAAGCTTATTGGCTGGGAGACAGGGATTCGAACCCCGATAGGCAGATCCAGAGACTGCAGTCCTACCATTAGACGATCTCCCAGCGTAAGGAATAATCTACGTGGCGAAAACGGGGTTGTCAAACGCGTACTTTACTGGGATTTGGTTTAACGCAGAGCTCGCAGAGATCGCGGAGGTTCATTGCAAAAATGGCCGTCCGAGCACCTCTTACAAGCCATTTCTCTGCGGTCTCCGCGAACTCTGCGTTAAAGCGACCATCGGCGCGAACCTTGGCGCAATCCTCGTTTTGACTTTTCCCTTTTTACTTTTTACTTTCTAACCCTATGTCCGTGGATAAGGAGATCCTCACAAACCGCCAGGCCTTCCACGAGTACCATATCGACTCGAAGTACGAGGCTGGTGCGGTACTGGTGGGGACGGAGGTCAAGAGCATCATGGCCGGACGCATACAGTTGAAAGACTCGTATGTCTCGGTGAAAGACGGCGAAGTGTGGCTGATGAACGCACATATTTCGCCGTATTCGCATGGTAACAAGCAAAACCACGAACCCCTTCGCACCCGAAAACTGCTTCTGCACCGCCGCGAGATCGGAAAACTCGAGAAAGAGACGATGCAGAAAGGCATGACGCTGGTCGTCACCTCGATCTACTGGAAAAACGGGCGAATCAAATTCGAGATCGGGGTCGCGAAAGGAAAGAAACTGTTCGATAAACGCGAGACCCAAATGCGAAAAACCATCGCCAAAGAGACGCAGCAACAGTTGAAAGAAAAGTTGAGATAAGTTATAGATATTACGCCCCTTTTTGAGTATTTCTGTGTTCTTCCATATCGAGGTAATTGATGGACTTTTACGCAATCCCAGGTAATTTTGTCGAGTCCGCCGCCGAGGCGCTCGCTGTCGCTGTGTTCAAAGATGAAAAGCCGACCTCCGGCTTGTTGAAGGAATTAGACAATGCCTCCGGAGGACAGGTCGCAGCGGTCATCAAGTCGGGCGAATTTAAGGGTGACTCGGGCGAAACCGCACTCCTCCGACTCTCGCCGAAGGGCAAGATGAAGGCATCCCGACTATTGCTGGTCGGAATTGGCGATAAGAAAGAGTTCAAGCCTTACGATATCGGCGTCGCCGCAGGAACAGCTACTCGAGCACTTCGCAAAGCGAACGCAAAAAGCATCGCGTTCTCCTCACGCATCACAGGCAGCGCGGTAGAAGCGGCCCAATGCTGTGCACAGGGAGCGATCACCAGTCAGTTCGAGCTCGACAAGTACAAAACCAAAGATAAGAACGATAAGGCAGTTACTAAATTCGGTTTTCACTCCGAAGGTGCGAATGCAGCGGACGTCAAACGGGGGCTTTCACGCGGAGATGCGATCGGCGAGTCGATGAACTTCACACGCGACCTCGCGAACGAACCGCCAAACATACTGACACCGACCGAAATGGCCAATCGCGCGCAGAAAATGGCTAAAGAGGTCGGGCTAAAGTACG
>DATEOJ010000246.1:0-16263 GCA_035274235.1 Pyrinomonadaceae bacterium | reverse complement strand
CATCGGTGGAGGGTTACGCCGGATTGAACCTGACCGCCACCCACGGAATCGATCCGCAGACCGTACTCGGGACAGAGTTCGCGTCGCATCAACTTCCGAATACGCCGACCAACGTTGCGGCGAACAAGAGTAATCCGAGCGCATTTAACGCTGGCGGAGTTGCGGAATTTGATTCCGGTACGTTTCTCGCGATCGGTATCCAAGGCAACACGAACTCGAACCCCTACCTTGTTTTTTATTTGAACACGACTGGCCGTACGAATGTGACGATGAGTTACACGGTCCAGGATATCGACGGCGGATCAAACAACGCGGTATCGCAACTTGCTCTGCAATATAGAGTCGGACAAACGGGTCTGTTCACCAACGTACCGGCCGGCTACATCGCCGATGTGACGGTCGGAGGAGCGACCGGACCGGCGCAGAACATGAACGTAGTTCTTCCCGCTGCCGTCAACAATCAGCCTCAAGTGCAGGTTCGCCTGATCACGACAAACGCCGCAAACACAAGCGGCGGCTCAACGTCCGATGAGTGGATCGGTATAAATAACGTTTCCTTTTCGAGCAGCTTCGCTCCGACCGCGGCAGGTGTAACTGTCGGCGGCCGTGTAGTGGCCGCCAACGGAATGGGTATTAGAGGAGCGTTAGTGACACTCTGGGATTCGACCGGCAATTCGAGGACGGCAACGACCAGCTCTTTTGGTTACTACCGATTTGCTGACGTCGAAGTCGGTCAAACATATATCTTCTCCGTGTCGAGCAAACGCTACACGTTCGCAAATCCGACGATCGTACGTTCGGTCTCTGACAGCATTGCCGATATCGACTTTGTAGAAGAAGGCGCACCGCCAATTCTCAACGTCGCTCCTTCACGAGAGGTTAAAGTGACTTCTCCGCGAAAAGCTGTACGAGATTAACAAGCGTCTCGGTGGACTTCTCGAGTCCCTTGCGCGAGTTGAACTCGAGCTTACCGTGGAAGTTGTGACCACCTGTGAATAGGTTTGGTGTCGGGAGGCCCGCCGCCGTTAGTCGCGATCCATCCGTGCCCCCACGGATCGGTCGAAGCTCGGCGGTGACGCCGGCACGCTTCGCAGCCTCAATAGCCAGATCCGTCAGCTGTGGATAGTCCTTCAGGACTTCCTTCATATTCAGATAGCCGAGTTCGCTCTTGTATTCGATTCGCACGTTCGGGTACTTCTTCTGCGTCTCGGCTATCACTTTCTTTACGGTCTCTTCCTGTGCGGCGAGACCGTTGATGTCGAAATTTCGAAGCAGTATCTTGATGGTCGACGTTTCTTCAGACATCGCTGTCGAGTAAGGATGAAGAAATCCCTCGCGTCCTTCCGTGGTCTCCGGACGATTTGGAACCATCTCGGGGAACCGTGCGAGAAAGTCACCGGCGGCGTACGACGAGTTCACCATGATGCCTTTCGCCGTTCCGGGGTGTGTCGACTTTCCGTTAAACGTAACCGTCGCCGTGCGTGCGGACCACGTCTCGTTCGAAATGTCGCCGAGCTGCTCCCCATCGACTGTGTAAGCGAACTTCGCGCCCCAGCCTTTAATATCAAACTTTTCGATCCCGCCGCCGACCTCTTCGTCCGGCGTGAACGCGATCGCGATGTTTCCGTGTTTGATCTGCGGATTAAGTCGGAGGATCTCGATCATCGTCATGATCTCGGCGATGCCTGACTTGTCGTCAGAGCCGAGTAGAGTCGTGCCGTCGGCGGTGATGATGTCGTCGCCGATCAGATTCTTTAGATCCGGATTCTGCGCGACGGTGATGACCTGCGTTTTGTCGTTCGGCAGGACGATATCGCCGCCCTGATAGTTTTTGTGGATGATCGCGTTGACGTTCGCTCCGGATACCGCCGGTGAAGTGTCCATGTGCGCGATAAATCCGATCGTCGGCACTTTCGAATTATCTGCCAGGTTTCCGGGAACCATTCCGTAGACAATACCCCATTCGCTTATTCGAACGTTCTGCACGTCGAGGACCTTCAGTTCCTTTTCGAGCAAGCGTGCAAGGTCGAGTTGTTTCTTCGTGCTCGGCGGCGCGGGCTGATCTTCGGCCGACTGTGTGTCGATCTTCACGTACCGAAGAAAACGGTCCATCGCCGACTCGGTCGGCGGTTTATTTTGGGCGAAGGCGGCGGACAGGGAAACAAGGACGAGCAAAATTGCGCAGATTGATCTCATTAATTTGATTTACTCCGATGAGTGTACGTGTCTTGGGAGAAACCGGTTTACGGCGTTTCTAGGATGACGCCATTGTATCGCAGTTTGGCTGTCTTTTCGTGCTACCATGCCCCCGCTGCATGAAACGCCCATTCCTTCCGCCCAATAGACAAGGTATAGCCATCGACGCGATCGCGATCGTCGCAAATCTTGTTTTGTTTCCCTACCTGCTCGGGCGCGTCGGCAATCTATTCGACCGTTCTTTCACCGATGACGACTCCGCGTTCATGACGCTCGCGGGTTTGATGATGTTCATTTTGGCCACGCGTCTGTTGGGTCTGTACCTCAAGCGGTTTCCGCTGCAGTCACGGCTCGCCGGCGAGACGTCGTTCCCACTTTATTTTTTTGTTTTGAACGTCGGGGTCTTTGTTATGAACGCGGCGTTCGTGATGGTGTTTCTCTCGGCGGCGGCAGGCGAACTCGGGTTAGTGGAGACCGGTTATGATGGCCGTCCGAAGGACTCGGCCGTCCTGATGGTTGTCGGATCGCTGGGAATGCTGATCGTCACCGTTGCCGAGATCTATCTGATCTATCGTCTCACTCGTCCGTTGACCGAGCGCGAGGAAAACCTGCGTACGGAAGGGAACTGGCTATTCGATTGGCGAGGCGAGTTCGCCGCGGACTTCGGGTTGTTCGCGTACATGATGGTATGGCAAGTGTTCTACAACAACACCGCGAAACTCATGATGACCCCGCCCGAGAATGCACCCGACACGTTGGAGTATCGAATCATCAGTGCGGTGTTCCTCCTCGTCGTGTTCTTGCTCTTCTACATCTCGCCGCGGACGGTGTTTCTGATCGAGGATAGGAAATACGTAGGGACGTGGGTCTTCATCCTCGGCGTGTACGTGGCGTCGGTGGTGAGGTATTGGTAGGGCGATGCGGGCAGTACCGCCTGCGTGAGCGGGTGGTACGGGCGCCCGCAACGAAGTGCGTTAGTTGTCCGGTTGGTTATTGCGACACAGGCAGTACCGCCTGCGTGAGCGGGTGGTGCGGTCGCTTACGACGAAGTGCTTAGTTGTCTGGTTGATTTTTGCGACACAGGCAGTACCGCATGCGTTAGCGGGTGGCGTGGGCGTTCAGAACGATGATTGCCCGCCGAGGTCTTCTGACTAGATGCGGACTACAAATCGTTGACGTCAAACGAATGCAACGCATCCCCGTCGCCAAGGGCGACAAACATTAAAGCCTAGGGTGGAGTGAGCACCGCGACCGAAACCCTAGGTACCGGGCATTCGAATCGATGTCGCTGAAGGCGACTCACATTCAGTCCCAACAATATCGCTCATCAAACTCTACGTCGTACTTTCGACATAATCCTCGAAACTCATCTTGGTAGCTCTGCGTGCGATGATGAATCTTTTGATTAGCAATGTACCTCGTGACTACGGGAACTTGTGACTGTCCGATCGAGAATGCTCCGTAACCACGCTGCCAATAGAAATTAGGAACTCCATGTTTCTTTGCCCAACTCGAAGAATCGCGTTTGATATCTCCGATCAATTCTGAGACATCGTTCTTACCAAGGGAGACTAGAAGATGGGAGTGATTCGCCGTTCCATTGGCAGTAACCAGTCGGGCTCCGTTACCCTCGACAATGCCGCTGATATAGCTATAGAGGCCGCTTTCGATGTCGGGGATAATTAGGTTGCTGCGGTTCTTAGTTGAGAAAACAATATGCACGAGTATCTTGACTAGTGATTGTGGCATGGAAGAAATGTGCGTCGCTTTCAGCGACGGATCGTCTTGTGATCTGCAAACCTAGGGTTACGTTCGATGCGCTCACTCCACCCTAGGCTTTAATGTTTGTCGCCTGTGGCGACTGAAACCTGTCGCGCGTGAATCGACCTGCGTCACGCGAACTAACAATCACAACGCGAACGATTCTAATCCTCAACGTGGAGCAAAGTCTTAAATTGTTCTTAATTCTTCTTGCAGAACCTTATCGCTCACTTGCCATTTTCAGGTGAGCCGACTCTAAGTTAGTCTTGTCGAGTCCTCAGCCGTTGTAAGAACAGAACAACTAGTGGAACGAGAAGGAATGCCGCGCCCAACAGTGCAATAAGCCGAGCAACGGTAGCACCAGCTTCACTGCGGCAGATGCGACAAGGTACAGGCGGGATGGTCAGCGCATCACATTCGAGGCCAGTTGTTCGAGAGGGAATGAATGCACAATTCTCTGGAAGCAGATAATTCGCTAGCACGAGGCAGATCACTGAGACGACCACGGTGAGGGTAGTCAGAGTAAACGTCTGCCAATCGGACGAAGAACTATTCTCTTGCCTTAAATCTTCACACACACATTTTTCTCTTCCGTGAAAAACTTCAGAGCTTCGAATCCGCCTTCGCGACCGATGCCGGAATCTTTTACACCGCCGAAGGGGGTGCGGAGGTCGCGGAGGAGCCAGCAGTTTACCCAGACGATGCCGGACTCCAAAGACGCCGATACTCGATGCGCACGGGAGAGATTCTCCGTCCACACGGTCGCCGACAGGCCGTATCTTACCGAGTTCGCGTGAGCGATCACTTCGTCTTCAGTATCGAAAGGCATCAACGAAACGACCGGACCAAAGATCTCTTCCTGATTCGTTCGGCAATCGTGGGGAAGATTCTCGATAACAGTCGGCTCGATAAAAAAACCATTCTCGCAACGACCGTCCAAACGAACGCGGTTTCCACCTGACAAAACAGTTCCGCCTTCGCTGCGGGCGAGGTCGATATAGGAAAGGATCTTCTCCATGTGTTGCTCGGAGACGACCGCGCCGAGATTCGTCGTTTCATCCAGCGGATCGCCGATCGTCATCTCCAGAGCGCGAGAGATGAGGTCGTTCTTAAAACGCTCGTAGATCGGACGCTCGATAAATATCCGCGAACCGCAGAGACAGATCTGTCCCTGGTTGGCGAACGACGAACGGACGGTCGTCTCGAGCGCTTGATCGTAATCGCAGTCGGCGAAAATAATGTTCGGATTCTTGCCTCCGAGTTCGAGCGACAGCTTTTTGAACATCGGTGCCGCAGTGCGGGCAATCTCTTCACCTGTCTTTGTTCCGCCCGTGAACGATATCGCTTTTACGTCGCGGTGAGCGACGATCGCCGCTCCGACTTTTGGTCCGACACCGTGAACGATATTCAATACCCCGTCCGGCATGCGGGCCTCGATGCAAAGTGTTGAAAGCAGGTACGCCGTCATCGGCGTGATCTCGGACGGTTTTGCTACAACGGTGCACCCGGAAGCGATCGCCGGTGCGATCTTCCAGGTGAACAGATACAACGGAAGGTTCCACGGGGAAATGCATCCCGCTACGCCGAGCGGTTGACGCAGAGTGTAGTTGATGGCCTGACCGATAGTCTCGTGCGACTCGTTCGCCGTGTGCATAGCGGCAGTCGCGTAAAATCGAAAGTTCGCCGCGGCTCGCGGGATGTCCATCATGCGAGCGAGCGAGATCGGTTTGCCATTGTCGATACTCTCAGCCTTGGCGAGTTCTTCCGCGTTGCGCTCGATGAGCGAGACGAGCCGCATCAACACTTCGAACCTGGCTTCCGGAGATGTCTTCGACCATCCCGAAAACGCAGCCCTCGCGGCGTCGACCGCAAGATTCACGTCACGGTCATCCGAGTCGGGGATGTGTGAATAAACCTCACCCGTCGCGGGTTCAATGTTGTCGAGATACTCACCCGATGCCGGCTGGACGAGAGCTCCGCCAATGTAATTTTCGATCGTAATCATTTCTCGAACAAAATCTTAACATTCTTTACGAACGACGAACCTGCTGATACAAGTCGCGAAATACCTTCGCGTTGCGGACCGGCGGCTATTGAAAAGTCCGCGTTCCCATTGGCAAATTAGCAATTACCTCATTAGTAATTACGCGGACTAGTTCATGATTTACTAATTCCGAAATGTGCTTATTTGATCTTGTTGTATTTCTTCAACAACTCTTTCAAACGATCGATCGGCAATGCTTCGATCGTCCGCTTGTCTTTTCCGGTGATGGTCGTCGCACGAAGCATTGAGTTGTAGATGGCTTCTTCGGTTGCTTCGATCACTGCTTCGAACAGCGGTGACATCGCGTCGTTGCCGAGCACTTGAACATTGCGGACCTTGTCCGATGCATTGATGCGGTTTGCGGTCGAGAACGCGATGGCGTAGTCGCCGCTGCCGTTGGTCATTGACGAACCGGTTCGGGCGAGACCCGACATCGATCGCGATGCGAGTCGTGTGAGCTGCCGGTGGTCAAGCGGTGCGTCGGTCGCGATAACGATGATGATCGAACCATCTGCCGATTTTGGATTTTGGATTTGGGATTTGGGATTCGTCGTGTTCGCGGAAATGGCTTCCTTCAAGTAATACTTTCCGAGTTCGACTCCGACGGGCACACCGTCGATCGAGAGCACACCGCCGAAGTTTGATTGAACGAGAACGCCGACTGTATAGCCCGCGAGCGATGCCGGCAATTTGCGCGACGAGGTTCCGATCCCGCCTTTCCAGCCGAACGCGACAGTGCCGGTTCCTGCTCCGACAGAACCTTCGTCAACCGCTCCACCTTTCGCAGACTTGATCGCATTGAACACATCGTCGCGCGTTGTGTGCCGACCGCGGATGTCGTTGAGAAATCCATCATTCGTTTCCGCGACTAGCGGATTGACCGACTGCACGTTCTCGTTGCCCGGTAGCGCGAGCATGTAATCCATCAGATAGTCGCTCACTTTTGGAACGCTGAGCGTCGAGGTCAACATGATCGGCGTCTCGATCTCGCCAAGTTCGTTCACCTGGGTCGAACCGGCGAGTTTGCCGAAGCCGTTGCCCACGACTACTGCTGCCGGCACTTTATCTTGAAACAGATTTCCGGCGTGCGGCAGGATCGCGGTCACACCGGTACGGATATTGTCACCCCGGATTAGCGTCGTATGCCCGACCGATACGCCTGCGACATCCGTGATTGCGTTGTCTTTGCCTGGTGTGAGCACGCCTATGCGAAGGCCCAGATCACGAGCGCGTGGCCGGCTGACGTCGCTTGCAGTCTGAGCGAACGCAAGATTCGCGAAGCAGGTGAGGAGGGTTAAATACGCGCCGATCCTTCGTAAGAATTTCAGATCAAGTTTCCGCATCGATGATGTGTTGGTTAAGATAAATGAAACGTAGACACGAGTATAGAGGATGCCTTGATGGACACGAAGCGCGCTGAAGTAGAGGAGTTGAAGAAAGACGAGGACGTTCGACGAGCTCTTGAGCAAGCGGGCGGCAGCGAAAAAGAACGGGAGCGACCGAGGGTCGAATCCAAACACAAGCTGCGTCTTGGTATTTACTTCCTCGGTCTTGTTGCGGCGGGTGCGGTCTACTATCTTCTCCGACTCAAGTTAGTTGAGCTTCCCGAAAGATATGAAGCTTTGCTTTTACGCGTCGCCGTGGGAGCGATTGCGATCGTGCTTGCGCTCAGTGTCGGGGCGGTTGTACGGGCGGTGTTTGTCGAGCGAGTTGAGAATCCCGCAGCACGATTCAACCTCAACCGCGTCGTCAACCTACTGGTCGGACTAAGCATCGTCTTTATCGCCATCTCGATGCTGTTCGCGAACTGGTACACCGCACTTGTTTCCTTCGGTATCATTTCGCTCGTCATAGGTTTTGCATTGCAGGCGCCGATCACAAGTTTTATCGGTTGGATCTATTTGCTGATCAAAACCCCGTACCGCGTTGGAGATCGTATCAAGGTAGGCACGGCGAAAGGCGACGTGATCGATGTCAGCTATCTCGATACGACAATTTGGGAATTTGGAGGCGAGCACTTGTCGACCGATCATCCGAGCGGAAGGATAATCAGATTTCCCAACTCGACCGTTTTGAACACGCCGGTCTACAACTATTCGTGGTCACTGTTTCCATACATCTGGAACGACATAAAATTCCAGATCGCATATCAGAGTGATCTCGAATTTGTCGCTCGCGTAATGCGCGAGGCGGCGGAAGAAGAAGTGGGTGAAGCGATGATGGAACGGGTTCGGACGTATCGCGAACTTTTACTGCAGACACCGGTCGACGAACTCGAGGTACAAGAGCGTCCGGTAGTAGTTTTTCGCGCGGGAGACAATACATGGATAGAAGCGATCGTTAGATACCTCGTCGAGCCGCGTCGTGCGGGAGCCGTGAAAACACGGCTGGTCAGGAAGATGCTTGACCGCCTGAATGCCGAACCGGACAAAGCTATGTTTCCGAAAGGAGACACGCGCTAAAACTATTGTTACGGAAAATCTTGTCACAAAACCCCGCCGGTTAGTGTTCTCTTAACAGCAAGTCGTAGTAATCACGATCTGACAATAGGTTTTCAATGCCTCCCGGGACGGAGTTTTGCGCCCGCGAAGGACTACGGTTTATGAAGTACCTCATCAAAGCAACATTCATAATTCTTACTCTGGCTTACGCGATCTTTGCTCAAACTCGGGCGGAGTCGGCAAGTACGTCTACGTCGACTGCCGCTCCATCGACCTCTGCGGCGTCGTCGATGACCGAGACCCATTACGCTTCAAAGAAAGATGCGGTACAGATAACAAAGTTCACATCAGCACCGACGATCGATGGAGTTCTGAATGATGAGGTTTGGAAGACGGCACCGGTATTTGGCGATTTCCTGCAGGTCCAACCCGGCGACAATGTCGCGCCTACAAATCCGACCGAGTTCATGATGGCTTATGACGCGAAGAATCTTTATGTCGCGTTTAGGGCTAAACAGCCCCGCGATACGATCCGCGCCACCGTTGCACGCCGCGACAACATTTTTAACGACGACTACGTTCTTCTCTACCTCGACACCTTCAACGACCAGCGGCAGGCATACATCGTTTCGTTCAATCCATTAGGCATTCAGGCCGACGGTACATTCACGGAGACGCGGGGTGAGGACTACAACGTCGATATCGTGATGGAATCGAAGGGCGTACTTACCGAAGACGGGTACACCATCGAAGCAGCGATACCGTTTAAGTCGCTCCGGTATGAGGCGGGTAAGAACAAGCAGTGGGGCCTTCATATTTTTCGCCGCGTGAAATACATGAACGGGGAATTGAATTCGTGGATGTCGAACAACCGAAGTTTGAACGGTTCGTTGATCCAGGCCGGGCACGTTGGCGGAATGGATGGGATCGAGACGACGCGGCAGTTGGAAGTGATACCGAGTTTTACGCTTAGTCAGAGCAGCCGTCGCACGGCGTTTACATTCAACAACGACCCGGCGGGCCGCTTTGTTAATGACGGCTTGAAAGGCGAGTTTGGCCTGACGGCCAAGTTCGGACTTACGCCGACCATCACACTAGACTTCGCGTACAATCCCGATTTTGCGCAGGTCGAGGCCGATGCTCCGATCAGTACCGCAAACCTTCGTTTTCCCGTCTTTTTTCCTGAGAAGCGTCCGTTCTTTCTCGAGCGGATCGACATCTTTCAGAGCGGAATGAATGTGGTGAACACGCGTGCGATCGTCGATCCGGATATCGCCGCTAAGCTAACCGGGCGACGGGGGAAAAATACATTTGGCTTGATGTACGCGTCTGACAACGGCACGCCGGGAAATCTTTCTAAGGACGATAGGCAACGTCTCCGCGATTGTATCGTCGATCGTGACGATCCGCTCGACCTCTGTCCGAATGAACGAATCTTTGGGCAGAACGCGGAGATCGGCGTTGTGCGATATAAGCGCGACATCGGTCGCGAGAATAGTTTGGGTTTCTTCGGAACGACGTACAATTTTGTCGACCATCACAATCACACAGCGGGGATCGACGGCAGATGGAAACTTAGCCCGAAGGTCGTAGGCGAGGTTCAGGTTCTCGGTACGCACACGCGTGGCTTCTTCTTTGATCCGGAGGAGGATCGAAATCGGTATCGAACGGGAAACGGTTTCGGCTACCGAGCCTATCTCGAAAGGTCTGGCCGAAACCTTTACATGAATTTTCTCGGACAGGGACGCACAGCCGATTACCGCGCGGATGTGGGGTTCACGAATCGCGTCGATACAAATTACTGGGGATCGTTCATTCAGTATGAGACCGATCGTGACGCGAAGAAGTCGATCGTTTCGAAACGAGTTTGGAACGAGACGAACATCACGTTCGACTGGAAGGGACGCAGTCAGTATTTCATCACCAATACACGCGGACAGTTGTCGCTGCAGAAACAGACCTACATCGGCGTGAACTACCAGGCCGGGTTCGAGCGCGTTTACGAAAACGAATTCGGGGCGGTGCGAACTCCGACGAATCCCAACCAGGGTGCATTCGCGGGGCCAAGCGGAGAACGTGGAGCACATTTCAACGCTGTGCAGGCTTTCATCGAGTCGACACCGACGAAGCAGTGGTATTTTTTCCTCTTCACGGACTACACGTGGGGACTAATGGAATATGACTTCGGAGCCGGTCCTGATTTTCCACGTGTGAGCCAGGCGTATCGCGACTATGTGGGGCAATGCGATCAGAATCCGCAGGTCTGCGGAAACGTCCCGGGTCTTGATCCGGGGCCGGGCGACCAGTTGACGATCGAATCAACGGTTCGCTATCAACCGACGACCGCGTTTCAAACGCAACTGAACTATACGAAGCGTCGTCTCGTTCGCCACGACACCGGACTGCTCGCATTCGATGACAATCTTTTCAGTTCGCGATCGACCTATCAGTTCAATCGAGACATTTTCGCGCGTTTAAGATTGGACTACTCGACCCTTCAAAACCGCGCTCGTACTCAGCTCGTCTTCGGCTGGACCCCAAATCCGGGCACCGCGTTCTATGTCGGTTATAACGACGATCTCAACTACAACGGCTTCAACCCTTACACCGGTAACTACGAACCGGGAATCCACGGCAACGGTCGTACGTTCTTCATCAAGATGTCGTACCTGTTCAAGCGATCGTTCTAAATTAGTGGATTTATTTCGTGTGAGTTAGCGGTTCCAGTCAGAACTAAGAGCCTGGAACCAGTAACCCACACGAAAAAGTAGAGCGGGAATTTAGACCTTTGCGTAGGTCAATCCCGTTTGACCCTGATACTTACCCCCGCGGTCCTCATAGCTGACCGCGCAATCCTCATCGGATTCGAAGAAAAGGATCTGTCCGATACCTTCGTTAACGTAGACACGCAACGGAAGATTCGCGAGGTTCGCGATCTCGACGACAAGACGTCCGGTCCAACCCGCCTCGAGCGGCGTCGTGTTTACTAACAAACCCGCACGAGCGTAAGTGGATTTTCCGAGTGCGACGCCCGTAACATTCCGCGGCATGCGGAACGTTTCGACCGTCACTCCGAGACCGTAGTGATGGCCGGGAAGTAAGTAGTACTTTGCTCCGTCCTCAGCAGTGCGCAGCGGTGGCTCGATCAGCGACTTTGCGTCGTCAAAATGTTTCGGGTCGATCTCGTCGCCGTACACCGAAGAGAAGATCCGAAAACCGTCGTCGGCGAGACGCATGTCGTAACCGTAGCTCGATGCACCGGCTGAAATGATCCGCTTGCCGTTTACCTCGCGGACGAGTTCAGGCAGAAAGGGGTCGATCATCTGTCGTTCCTCGGCCATTCGCCGAAGCCACAGGTCAGATTTGATGGTCATAAAATAAGAAAGGCGATAAGCAAACTTAACTTATCACCTTTTCCGAGATCATTCCAAAATTGCAGACTTACATCATCCGCCCACCGGACTAAGCTTGAGCGTGCCGTCCCCGACGGTGAACTTCAGTTGGATGCCACCCACTCCCGATTTCGCGACGACCGATTTATCCGTGAACTCAGCCTTCCGAATCCGCGGCGAAAGCTCCTTGAAGTCGTTCTCGATCTTTCCCGTGCGAAGGATCGTGGCTTCGAGTTCGCCGTTCATTCCGCGGGGAAGTTGGACGCTCATCTCTCCGCTTGCGAGTGATACCTCTGCAAAGCGCCCGCGCCAGTTCGGACGGGGAATAACGACATCAACGCTGCCTTTGCCGAAGACACCCATGACGCTCCCACCAACCAAATTAAGCTTTGCATGTGTCTCAATAAAGTTTAGTTTGAACACACCCTCAACGCCGTCGATCGTAAGATCGCCGATCCCTCCGTCAATCTGTAAATCGGTGTATTGCGGAACGCGTACTACGTAATCGATCCGTGTCGGCATCGTTAGAAGATGCTTTGGAAATTTCTTTCCAGCGCTCTTCATATACTTCTTGTCATGCGTACCGACACTGATGATACCGGTGCGGCCAAGTGACTCTTCGGTCACGAAGGTCGTCACGGCGCCTAGAGTAGCGAGGTCTTGCTCGCTCGTTCCTTCAACGTAGATCTCCGCGGTGATCTCGATCTCGCGATTTTTCCATCCTTCAACGCGGATCGAACCGAGGGGGGCTCCGGTGATCGCGACGGTTCCACCGACACCGAACTCGAACCGGTCCGTTTTCGTCGTAGTGCGTTTGAATTGAGGACTCGCTTGAGAAAACGCGGTTACGGTGAGTCCTGCCAGGAGCAGTACCAGCGACAGTGCATTTCGTGTTTTCATTTTGTTTGGTGCGGGTCGGAATGAATCCGGAGAGCCGTTTTTATCTTACGGGCAGGCGGGGAAGCGGTCAATGATTTTTTTGGCTTAACGAGGGATGAACTTGATCCCGCCCCGGAGATTTGTGACGACCAGCGACGAACTGCCGTCACCCGTCTGACCCGTCACACGTCGGCCATCGCCGACAAGACGCATGTTGTTGTTCGCGAACTGTCCGAGGTCGATGCTGCGTGTCGAGGGCGCCGTGGCTATTAGTTTGAACGACGAATTGAACGGTATGCGTAGGTTGATATCGCCGCGCATCGATGTGAAGCGATACTTTCCGCCGCTTGAGATCTCTCCGTCAAAGAAGATGTTGCCGATACCGTTTTCCGCAGAGACCTGCGAGGCGCTGATGTTAGTGAGTGTGATGTCGCCGTCGCTCGAGATCTTGGCACGTACAAGCGCTCCGCGGACGCTGCTCACATTCAAGTTGCCGACCCTCGTTTCGATATCGACCGCCGCGTCGTACGGGACCCGAATCGTAAAGTTCACGTTGCCGACTTCCGCCCGTCCCTGATTATCCTTTACTACGTTTATGAATATTGTGCCGTTGACTAACTGTGGAACTATTTCCGCGGCCGGATATTCGAGGTAGGCACGAACCTGAACTTCCGGGCGGTTCCAGCCCTCCACGGTTACCATGCCTGATCTGTTCGCCAGTGAGACCCGGACAGTCGGGGTTGCGGGGTATGTCTTTGCGAAACGTTTTTGCGCAGACGTCTCCTCCGGCGCAAAGAAAAACACTACGCTCAAGAGGAGAAGGATCGTAGTTTTGCCGGTGAAGTATTTACGGAGACGACTCTTCGAAGTACGGGCCATTGCCAAAGAAACTAAAGGTCTGAAAATTCGCGAAGCAAATCCATTTTATCATTCAGGACAGTGTCGAGCATTTCTCCCGTCAGTTCATCGTCGGGATTCTCCTCGAGTATCGTCGTGTACTCCGACACGGATTCGTCGAGAAGATTGAGATTTCGATCAAACGCGTCGCGCATCTTCGCGTTCCACTGCCCGCGCCGTTCTTGAACGCGTTTTGTCCAATACTCGATCGCTGCCCGCTGTTCTTCGATCCGTCGCTCCCGTGCCTGTTGGGGCGAATCACTCAAACCGATCTTGCTCAGGAACTTTTCAAAGGTAGTCTGCGAGGCGTTCGATCGTGATGTGTAGTCTTCGCCCGACGGTTCGAAGTAATTCCGAATTCCGACGACGGTAAGCAGTGAGCTTATCAGTGCTATCGCCAGCATCCCGGCGGTCGCCTGCGAGAACGAAATGTTCCAGCCCCGGCCGAACCAACCCTTCTTAACTTCCGCCTTCTCAGGTTCAGGCTGGACCTCGCTTTCGATCAGATTGTTTATTCGGCACCACAGTGCCTGGGCGTTAGGCGGGATAATGTCGGCTGGAACGCTCTCTCGGCATGACTCAAGAATGACCGAGAAGTCTTCGCAAAGCTTGGAGCATTCAGCGCAAATAGTCAGATGCTCCCGCATCTGGGTCGCCACATCTTCGACGAGTTCACCATCGAGGTAAGGGCTTATATGCTGCTGACATTCTTCGCAATTCATTGTTCCGGGATGACCGTGCTGATCGCAACCACCTTGTCCGTGCGTCAAATCAATAGATTAAACTGCCGATCAAAAAGTTGCCCTAGGCACTGAATTTAAGGTCGATAACGCAGACACACGAAAGCCCGCATGAACGCCACGCGGGCAATAGTACCTTCCTGATCTGCGCTTATTCTTTTTCCTTGATCAGCAACCCGCGCAGCTTTAAGCGCGCCTTGTGCAACTGAGATTTTGACGTGCCGACCGAAATGCCCATCATCCGTGCAACTTCCTCATGTTCATATCCCTCTACATCGTGAAGGACGAAAACATTGCGGTACCCATTTGGCAATTCGGAGATCGCGTTCTTTAGTGCGATCCGGTCGACCACCGGCATTTTGTTTGGATTTGCCGTCCCATGGACAGTCTGCTCCGGCATTTCTCCGTCGTCCGAGACCTTTTCGTTCTTTACGCTGCGGCGACGGAAGTGCATAAGCACTTGATTGACGGTCAGCCTGTGAAGCCAGGTCGAGAATGCCGAGTCGCCGCGGAAGCTGCCTGCCTTTCGGAAAAGCTGAATAAAGACTTCTTGCGTAAGGTCCTCAGCCTCCGATGCGTTATTGGTCATACGCATCGTCAAGCTATAGGTGCGACGATGATAGCGTTGATAAATGATCTCAAAGGCCGGGAGGTTGCCACTTGAAGCCATTTTGCATAGCTCTAGATCGGACGAGCTTTGATCCGGAACAGCGATCTCAGCAGGACGCGCCAAAGAGGCCTCGAAGAGCGGACGCTCTATGGCTTCTTCAAAAGCAAACGCGGCCTCTTGTTTAATCGCCGCCGTGCTCGAATCCATATTTACTCCTGGAAAACTGCCGGGATTTAGAACTTCGTCAGCGTCTATGATGAGGCACCTCCTACTGCCGGTTGCTTTGGCACGGGGAAATTCTATGACTATTCAACAAAAAGGTAAAGATAAATGTGACAAACAGTTGTGTGGTCCTCGCAGGCCGCAGAAAAAGGCGAGCATTTCTGCCCGCCCTTCCTAAAAAGTAGCCGTGACGGAGTTATTTCCGACAATAGCCTTCCGTACCCTTGGTGACGACAACGCAGTTCGTTTCCTTCTCGAGGCCCTTTACACCCGTGTCGGCACCGGTCGAGGTTTTGATCGATTCGGGCTTTCCGTCGCGAGTGAACTCGATAGCGTCACCCTTAGCTGTTCCTTCGAACGACTTTTTCCCGTCCTTTCCAGTCACGTCGATCGAGAACTTGTCGCCTTTCTTTGTGATTTCAAGCGACGCGTTCTCGGTCCCGGTCCACTTTCCGACGAGGGAATCTACTTTGGCGGCCGTTGCGTTAGCAGCCGGACTGCCGGTCGGGGAAGTGGCGGGCGATGACGCCGGACTTGCCGGAGCCGCCGGGCTCGGTGATGCCGGCGTCTTAGCGGCGGGTGGGTCGCACGCGATACTCCATGTCGCGATGATGGCAAGCAGAGCAATAGATACCAGTCTTCTCATTCTGTTGTTTTTCATGATATTGGTCAGAGCCACATTGACCGTGGGTTGACCCGGCTGCGGCGAAGCGGTTCTTTCAGCCGGAGCAGCCTGCTTTCCGACCCCGCAACAATGTAACGGCGACCGCCGGTCAGGCGCAGCTTTGCCCACAACTGCTTTACACAACTGAACGCAAGAAGGCTGATCATCGGTCACCGCCGAAGAACGTGAGACCGAGTGGAACTTGCAGGCCAACCAAAGATTTTTTTTCTGGAGTTCGGGACGGTGAGTTTAAAAATTGAAAAGGCCTGCTCCGGCTAAGGTATCAGGCCTGTTTCATCTTATTTCTACCCTATTTCGAGTCAAGAGCATCGCGCCGACATGACCCTCACGAGTGTTCCTACTAACCGTGAATCCTAAAGAGTACTTTCCGGGCCGGATTTTGTCTAAAGGCGACTA
>DATEOJ010000245.1:0-3314 GCA_035274235.1 Pyrinomonadaceae bacterium | reverse complement strand
TTACATAATTAGTAATTACCGCATTACAAAATTAAACGGCAGGGATTGAACTACTCCGAGATTCATCCCTGCCTTTAATTTTGTAATGCGGTAATTACTAATTAGGTATTGTGTCTAACCCGTGAACTTGCCGAGGTAATGCGGCAACATCTTTCGCCACCAAGGCCAGTCGTGGCTGACGTCGTGTCCCCACAACTCGAGAAGATGAGGAATGCCCTTCGCGTGAAGCAAGGATGATAGTTCGCGACTTCGATCCGGAGCTTCGTACGAACCCTGTCCCGAAACTATGACGATCGAATCGGCCTTCTGCAGACGCGGCAGATGGTAGTCGTCGCTCAGGTTCTTGAGGTACATCGCAGGGTTGTTGAAGTAGACGTTGTCGTCGTAGAAGCCCTTGTCGAGATAGTTGTAGATGTCGTAGCTTCCGCTCATCGCGATCGTTCCGCGAAATTCATCGGAGTGCTTGAAGTAGGTGTTGGCCGCAAGAAACGCGCCGAGTGACGCTCCGGTTGTGAGCGGCTTCGCATCCTGACCGCATTCGTTGCGGATCAGCGGCAGGACCTCCTCCATGATGTAACTGTCATAACGGGCGAGCATCTCGACCTTCCACGCCGGATGCGACTCACGATTCAACAGACTGTATTTATTGACCGAGTTGATCGAGTAAGCTCTGATCTTCCCCGCTTCGATGAGATCCTTGATCGCGTCGACGAGGTAGAACCGTTCGTACTCGAGATAATCGGCGGCCGCCGTCGGAAACATCAGGAGCGGATAGCCGGCGTGGCCGTAGGCCACGAGCGGCATGTCCATGTTGAGATTGTGGCTATACCACGAAGTTGTATCGCGTCGCATAATTCAAGACCTGGGGAATAAACGAGGTTAAGAAAAAACGGTTGAGACTGCAACCGGCGTCATTAACTAGCAAGCTGAGAACAAATCAGTGCTTGGCCGCAGATCACGCGGATGACGCAGATTTTCCCGACAAAGTCTGCCCAATAAATACCTTCAGCGATCAGAAAGATCTGCGTCATCTGCGGCTAGATTCGTTTACTGATCAAATCTATGACCCACCGACGCTACTTAACGATCGTGATCTCCCGGGTCGTCGAATTGTAGCCGCCATTGTCGACCAGACCGCCGTCTTCGTCTACGAGTTCGAGTTTGATGCTGTGTTTCCCGGCGGTCCAGCCAGACAGCCAGATGGGACCCCACTTATCGATGTACTTAACCTCGCCGCCGTCGACCGAATACCGCACTCTATAATTACCGCCGTCACCCTTCAATTTCGCGTTCGATAGCCAGAAGTCGATCATGACCGGATCCGACTCGACACCCTTGTACTCACCTTTTGGACGGCTGTATGTCAGCAGAGGTTTTGTCGCGTCAACGGGTCCCGCGGTTGAGTTTTGCATGTCTTTGCCTTCGACGGTGGGCGCAGCGTTCGCATTCGAGTTGGCGTTCGACATCTGCTGACCTGAGTTCGTCGTCGCGGGTTTGTTCGCATCCGCACCGCCATTCTTCACCGTGAACTTCACCATCTGAAACGCTCCGGCGTCCTTATAGCTCTCATGCCATGGGCGCGACGGAAATACACGAAGTGTGTGTTCACCATCGGCGACGTTGCGAAGCTCGAATGCCTGATCGATCTCGTAATATGCCTCGTAGGGCTGGTTGTCGAGAATGACATGGACGTGATTTCCAGTCGATGTCGCAGGATCCTTGTGCGGTTTGTAGCCTTTGAGATCGCCCTCGAGCAAGAGCTTGAGTTTCACGGTCGAGCTAGTTACGGTCGAATTGGCCGCCGGCTCAACGATCTTCAGCGTCGGCTGCGCGGTGTCCTGCTCGCCGCGCGAAGCCATCAGGTCTTTAACGCGCTGTGGCGTGTCCACGACGCTTAGAGTTTGCGCCGCGGGTGCTGTGTTGGCGTTACTGTTGGACGCGTTAGATGAATTAGTGTTCGTCGGAGCAGTTGCGCAGGACGACAAGAAAATGGTGATCAATATAAAAGCAAACAATCTCATGAAACGATCTCCTCACTAAGCAACGAGAGATGATACCGACTCGTGTCGAATCATTCGCGATCCGTACCCAAACACCTCTCCGAAATTCTTTACTATCCTCGCCTCAACTTCGGCCATGTCGATGTCGCGATCGAGTAGACGGCTCATCGACGTTACCGGTTCACCTTCACATGCAATGATCCAGTTGTAGTAGCTAAGGTCGGTGTTAACGTTCAAGGCAAAGCCATGAGTCGTCACCCATCGTTTGATATGCACACCGATGGCGGCGACTTTTCCCTCCGACGTATGCACGCCGGTCAAGCCTTCGATTCGAAATGCCTCGATGTCATAGTCGGCCATGGTTCGAATCAAGACTTCCTCGACATCGCGGACGTATCGGTGCACATCCTCGCGATCGGGAGACAACGAAATGATCGGATAACCGACGATCTGACCGATGCCGTGGTATGTCACCTTCCCACCGCGGTTGATCTCAAAGACCTCGATACCGAGTTTTCGGAGCATGTCGGCCGTTGCAAGAACCCCCTGATTCTGGGACCGGCGGCCTAGGGTGAAAGTGTGGGGGTGCTCTAACAAGAGCAAATGGTCGCGTTCACGCGTGCCTATAACTTCAGCTTCTAGCTGCTTTTGCAGCTCCAGCGCGTCAGCATAGGCAACCCTGCCGAGGGTACGAACCTCCAACGATCTCTCCGACATGCCTCTATGATAAAATGTTCAGCATACTTTGAACAGGTGGGTAGTCTGATGAAATTCACTAGGTACATGATTTTAGCGCTCGCCGTGACGTCGATTTTTTCGTTGTCGGCATACACACAGAAGAAGACGACCGGCAAGCGGACGACAAAGGCGTCGTCGACCAAGTCTGCCGCAGCGTTGCCTCCGCTTGATGTTCGGGCAGCTCGTGTTAAGGTCTCGAACCAGCAAGCGAATATAAGCTTGTTCCTCGAAAGGCTTGGCCCGATCGCACAAGCGATCGAGGCTCTGGATGCCGAGGCGAAGACGAAGAAGCTGAAGCAGGAGTCGTTGGATAAGAATGCTGCGGACAAGCAGAAGGTCATCGCTGCTATCCGCAATCTTCGCGACGGTATGGTTAAACTCGAATCCGAGTTCAAGGTGAAGCCCGTGTTGAAGAAATACCTGCCGACCATACAAGGTATATCCGAGCTCGCCGGTCAGGCGGAGACCTCCGCGATCGCCGGCAAGTTTGTCGCTGCGAATACTCCGCTGAGAACGCTTGAGCAAAAGCTCAATGATACGCTCGCGGCGATGCCGAACGCCGAGCTGTAGGAATTT
>DATEOJ010000244.1:0-4894 GCA_035274235.1 Pyrinomonadaceae bacterium | reverse complement strand
GGTGATCACGGCGCTCGCGGCCATGCAGGCCGCGGGCGGGCTCGAGTATCTCGTCTCTCTCGCCGAACGGGTGATGAGAAGTCGGCCCCAGTACATTACCTTCATCGCACCGATCGCCTGTTACATTCTGACGTTTGGAGCGGGAACTCAAAATGTTGTGTACGCGCTCTTGCCGGTGATCGCAGAAGTTTCGCTCAAGGCAGGAGTGCGACCCGAGAGACCGCTTTCGATCAGCGTCGTCGGTAGTTATTTCGCAGCGGTCGCGTCACCGGTCTCCGCGGTATCTGTCGCGATGATCGGATTTCTAGCGGTCGCAGGATTGTCGCTTCCGTCGCTGCTGATGGTGATGGTGCCGTCGACGTTCATCGCTGTGCTCCTGGGTGCGACGGCGGTTGCCTGGCGAGGAAAGGAACTCAGCGACGATCCGGAATATCAGCGACGTCTCGAAGCGGGGGAGATCAAGCTCACCGAAACCGCAGCGGAGCACGCGAAGCACACGCCCTCGCGAGCGAAAGGCTCCGCGACACTCTTTCTTGTCGGCGTCCTGCTTGTCGTGATCATCGGTGTATTCCCGGATATTCGACCTGCTTACGAGGTTGTGAAAAGTGACGGCATTTATTCAGACCAGGTCAGCATGGGCAACGCGATCATGATCGTAATGATCGCCGTGGCCGGGTTGATCATGATCGTTTTCAAGTCTTCGCCCGAAGAGACGCTGAAGAGCAGCATGATGCGCAGCGGAATCACGGCGATCATTTCGATACTTGGTGTGTCATGGCTCGGCTCTTCGTTCTTTGAGGGAAACCGCGAGGCGATCGTCGGTGGTATCTCGGATCTTGTACGCGTTTACCCGATCGCCTTTGCCGGAGGAATGTTCCTTCTGTCGATACTGTTGTTTAGCCAGGCGGCAACCGTCGCATTGCTGATCCCGGTCGGGATCGCTCTTGGGATTCCGATGCCGATGCTCGTTGCATTCTATCCGGCGTCGGCGGGTCTCTTCTTTCTCCCGACTTACGGCACCTCGCTCGCGGCCGTCTCGTTCGATCAAACCGGCACGACGAGGATCGGCAAATATCTTCTCAATCACAGCTTCATGCTGCCGGGGTTGGTGACGATGGTCTCGTCCATCGCGATAGCGATGCTGCTGAGCAAACTGTTCCTTAGTTAGTCCGCGATTTATGTCACTGATCGTGATTTTCTTGACGCTTCTCTTCGTGCACGGCCTGGTGTCGTCACGACTTGAGCGAACCATCTTTACCGCACCGATAATCTTCACCGGTGTCGGCATACTAGCCTTCTTTGTTCAACCGATCATTCGAGACGGCGATGGCGGTCAACACTATCTTTTGACCGTCGCCGAGCTTGGACTTGTCTTGTTGCTTTTCGCCGATGCGTATAAGACCGACCTCGCCGTGCTAAATAGCTTTCGTCGTTTGCCCGTCCGACTGCTGACGATCGGAATGCTACTGACGATCCTGCTCGGATTGCTGTCGGCCGTCGGCATCTTTCCGAATCTTTCTATTTGGGAGGCCGGTATCCTCGCTGCAATCCTGGCTCCCACGGACGCTGGTCTCGGACAGATCATCGTGCAGAGTCCGAAGGTGCCGCTCAAGATACGGCAGTCGCTCAACGTCGAAGCGGGACTCAACGATGGACTATCCGTACCGTTTCTCCTTTTCTTTATTGCGATAGCATCTGGCGGTGGCGAAGGTCACAGTCTTTCGAAGTACATAGTCGAACAACTCGGATACGGAACGCTCATTGGGGTCGTTATCGGCTTTGTCGGCGGACGGCTCCTCGGTCAGGCGGAGCGACGCGAGACGACCGGTCACATGTGGGCCCAACTCTCGTTGTTAGCGCTTCCTTTGCTCTGTCTGCTTGCGTCCGAAGCGTCCGGAGCGAGCATGTTTATTGCCGCCTTTGTCGGCGGCATGGCGGCGCGGTTCGGAGCGAGAGTAGCGAGCGATGGACCGGCCGAGTTTACGGAACACGCGGGTCAACTATTCAACCTATCGGTCTTCTTTCTGTTTGGCCTGATGGTGGCGCGCGACTGGCATCAATTCAACGCGTGGCATTTTGTCTATGCAGTCTTTAGTCTGACGCTCATTCGCATGCTCCCTGTCGCGATTGCCCTGATGGGCACGAAGCTGAGCCAATCGACGATTCTTTTCATGGGCTGGTTCGGACCGCGTGGTCTCGCATCCATCGTCCTTGGACTCGTCTTTCTCGAACATGCAACGCAACAGCCGGGTGCGGTGACGATCCGTATGGCGGTGATGGCGACAGTTCTTCTAAGCATCTTTGCCCATGGATTTAGTGCGTTGCCGGGAATTGCGGCATATCAGAAAAGTGTCGAGAAAATGCCGATGAACTCGTCTGAGTTCGCTGCGGTCGAAACAAAGGTCGTTGAGCAACCCGCATAAAAGTTTATGGAACTGTTTACGTATCTCGATCTTCTGCCCATCTGGGCGCTCTTTCTAACAACGGTTGCGTTTGTCATCGTCGCTATCGAGTTCGGTCAGTGGCTCGCTCGATATCAGCAGAAGCGCGGCCTCGAGATAAACTCCGCATCGGTCGGCCCGATGGTTGGAGCGATACTCGGACTGCTCGCGTTCATGCTCGCGTTCACGTTCGGATTTGCGGCGAGTCGTTTCGAGGAGAGAAAGCAGATCGTCCTGAACGAGGTGAACGTTATCGGCACGCTTTACCTTCGGGCGGAGCTGATGCCGGAATCGATCAAGTCCGAAACTCGCCGTCTTCTACGGGAATACGTTGCCGTTCGTTTAGAGGGTACGAGCAAAGATAGTCTTACACACGCTCTCGAACGATCGAAGCAGATTCACCAGGCTCTGTGGGCCCAGGCGGTCGCGGCGGGAAATGAAGCGAAGCCGCCTATCAACAGTTTGTTTATCGCGTCGGTCAACGAGTTGATCGACACTCACTCGAAACGCGTTAACGCCGGACTTCGGAATCGTTTGCCGGGTACGATCTGGATCGCTCTCTATTCCTTGATGTTTCTCGCGATGACCGCGGTTGGGTATCAGGCAGGACTGTCGAGCGCAAAGCGAACGCTCGCGGGGATAATTATCGTACTCGCGTTTTCGGCGGTCATTAGTGTGATCGCAGATCTAGATCGGCCGGGGGCCGGTTTGATCCGTGTTAGCCAGGCCGGGATGACCGAGTTAAAAGAAGAGCTATCGCAAGCACCGGCAAACTAGTTTGGGGAGGAAATAATCGATCAAGTAGACGCACAGGCCCAGTCGTTGTTGCGGAACTTCATCCGAAAGCCGGTCAGTTGGTTTCTTCTGTTTGTTCCGTTGGCGATCGTCCTTGAGCAGTCCCACGCGTCGGCTCCGCTTGTATTCTTTTCTGCAGCACTCGCGATCATTCCGATCGCCGTCATGATCGTTCACGCGACCGAACAGATCGCGAGACGTACAGGTGACGCGATCGGCGGTTTACTAAACGCGACATTCGGCAATGCGCCCGAACTTATCATCTCGCTCGTCGCCCTGAAGGCCGGATATTTCGCGATGGTCCGAGCGTCGCTCGTCGGTGCGATCCTTGCGAACTTACTGCTCGCTCTCGGCTTGGGCATGCTGCTTGGCGGATTGCGGTTTCATGAGCAGAAATTCAATCCGATGGCGACGAGAGCCTACAGCACGATGATGTTCATCGCCGCTGTGAGCATGGCAGTTCCGAGCGCCTTCAGTCGGAACTTTGCCGAGACCGCGCATTCACAGCTCGGAGTGTTGAATATTGGGATCGCTGTCCTTCTGCTCCTGGCCTACGGCTTATATTTGCTTTTCTCCTTGAGGACACATCCGGAGTCCTTTGAAAGCGTTGAGGACGCACATGCGGCGCATGCAGAGGAAGCGAAGTGGCCGGTAGCGGTCGCGGTGACCTGTCTCGTCGGAGCGTCAGTACTAGCGGCGTGGATGAGCGAGATCCTTGTCGGAGCTGCCGAAGAGACCGGCAAGTCGTTGGGAATGTCTCAGTTCTTTATCGGGATCGTCTTTCTCGCGATACTCGGCGGTGCGGCCGAAAGTGCGTCGGCGATCGCCGTCGCACGAAAGAACAAGATGGACATGTCGATAAGCATCGCCCTTGGAAGCTGCATCCAGATCGCGCTGTTTGTCGCACCGGTCCTTGTGATCGCGAGTTACTTTATCGCTCCGGCCCCTCTTGATCTTTCCTTTAATAAGGCCGAGATCGGTTCGCTCGGTATCGCGGTATTTATCGGTTGGCTCGTTTGTGCGGATGGCGTCTCAAACTGGTACCGCGGCGTTCAGCTGATTACCGTCTACGCGATCATCGCGTTGATGTTCTACCTGATCCCGGTCCCGGGCTGAAGAAGTCCATACTGTAAGAATTGACAGTGTCCCGTGTTGGCTATCGAAACTACACTATGAAAGCTTTACGGACCCTGGAAACTCAACTTAACAGCATGAAGACATTATTAACCGTCGCGGCCATCATCGTTGGATGTGCATCGCCAGCAACCTTAGCGCAGACCACCCCGGATGAGATCCTTGATAAGGTAGCGGCAAAGGAAACATCGGCCTCGGTTGAAACCCGAGTCGCCGCGACCGAAACCATCACCACGCCCTGCTCTTTCGAATGCGATGCTCGGCGTCCGTCGAGCGTTGAATCCGAACAGGACTCGCTTAAGGACCGGATCGGCTCGACTAAGTTCGTCGCGCCGAAGATCGAGTCGCTCGATCTGATCAACGATACCGCCTCGGAGAAAGATTCGCTCACAAAGAAACAGGATCAGAGCAGCTCTAGCTCGGGCTGGCACTTTGGTTTTTCGCCTTACCTTTTTGCGGCCGGGATCAGCGGAACGGTCGGAGCTCGCGGACGAACGCTAGATCTCGACGCGGATTTCTCAGGC
>DATEOJ010000243.1:0-4431 GCA_035274235.1 Pyrinomonadaceae bacterium | reverse complement strand
CATTGGAAAGTGAAGACTGGGCGACGGCCGAGAACCTGACGTCGAAGTATCTCAATGAAGTAAAGTCTGAGGATAACAACAACACACTTGGACGGCTTCGATTTATGTATCTCTTCTCCGCGGCCGGCCGGATCGCCGCGGGTAAGACGACGTACGAGGGGCTGCAGAAAAAGGTCGAGGGAATGGCTGGAAAGGAAATCGTTTTTCCCGGTCGCTATCTCAAGGCCAATTGCCGCGGTGGCGTCGACTTCAACGCGCTTTGTAAAAGCGATACTCACGACATCATGGTCACCTCGACGGCCCGCGACGCAAGATCGATCTTCTCGTTCGAATACATCAAGCTAAAAGAGAAACTCGACTGGGCGAAGAACGACGGTAAGGTCGCATCGATCTCAGGAACGATCGAGTCGATCGCACCGAACCCGAACAAGTCAACCTTGGTGATCATGCGGATCTATGTCGTCGATGGCCGGGTTAAGGTGAAAGACTAAGCGATTTTGGAATTCGGGTTTTGGATTCTGGATCTGAAGTCTGGATCTGAAGTCTTTGATCGCCGTCGGGTCGAGCGTTCGCTCGCGACAAATCCAAAATCCAAAATCCAAAATCCAAAATCACTCTTGCTCGATCTTCTCGATCGGTTCTACGAATTGTCCCTGACCGTTGACGACGGTGACGCGTCCGGTTAGTCGAAGCTTCTTTGCGTTGGCGATCCAGGTGTTCGGAGGCTCGAGGAGTTTTTCCCCGTCAAAGTCTATGATGTCTCCGTTGTCGTCGAGCACGTGAACCTTTCGAAAATCTACATTCCGCGGCTCGCTGTCAAAGACGATGCAGTTGGTTTGCCGCGTGTCGTTGCAAACTCGCAGGCGTATCTCGATACTCTGTGTGGTTTGCGGATCCGATCGCACGAGCGCCGTCGTGCAAATATCTCGTTGCGTCGGACTGAGGTCCATGCAAATGTATTTGATGTCGATCCAATCGGTGACGGTGACTAAGTCGCCGTCCTTCGCCCGTGTGATCTCCTCGAAACCGGTGGTCTGAACAGCGGCGGTATTCTTCGACCTACCCAAGAGTCGCTGTTCCTTTCCCATGAACCACGCGATACCGATCGCGGAACCCGCGACTACTATAAAGAAGATCCAACGTCCGATAGTCATCACGCCGATTGTAACGGATTTCTGGAAGTCGTTGTTCCGGATGTTTGCCGCATGGCTTACGAAGAAGAAGATGTTTGCGCGAGAATAACGCCAATCGACGCAAATAAGAAGAGTCTCATTCGTGACATTCGCGTTGTTCCGGATGTTTGCCGCGTGGCTTACGAAAGAAGAAGATATTTGCCCGCGAATAACGCCAATCGACGCAAATAAGAAGAGTCTTATTCGCGACATTCGCGTTATTCGCGGGCAAACTTTTTTCGTGTGGTTTCGTGTTAGTTGGTGGTTTCAGCTCTTGGGCTCTAACGGACTGGAACCACGAAATCACACAAAGGAAAGCTCGCGACTTCAAAATCCAAAACAACGTGGCGAGGACTGACTTCCCGACGATTTGGATTCTCAGTCGGCTTAGCGGAATATATCGACGATACCTATATGCCTAACTCCGAACCGAAGACGCGTCCGAATGACTCGAGCGTCGAAGACTTCCTAAACTCCATCGAGAACAAGGAACGTCGCGACGACGGCTTTCGCCTGCTCGACATGTTCACGCGGCTCACCGGTGAGCGGCCGATGATGTGGGGAACGGCGATCGTCGGTTTCGGTAGCCAGAAGATCAAATACTCGGACGGCCGCGAACTTGATTGGCCGTTGAGCGCGTTCTCGCCGCGAAAGCAGAACCTGACGCTCTACGTCATAACCGGCACCGACAAACAAAAGAAGCTCTTCGAAAAACTCGGTAGGCATTCCACAAGCACCGCCTGTCTTTACATCAAGCGACTTTCGGATGTCGATACAAAAGTGTTGGAGAAAGTTATCGCTGACGCTTACAAACACTAGGACATGACTCAAACAGAATCCAAAACGAAGTTACTGCTTGCGATACCAACCGCGATCGTCACGGGGATCCTAAATGTTTTTCTCTTCTTTCTTTTTATGGTGCTGTACGGCCATGTGATCAACCCGGGTCACGAGGAGAGTTTTTATCAGGAGGCGGCGAATCGATTCGGTCCGATCTCAAGCATCGTCTGCGGAATTCCTCTCATGTATCTCGCGGGACGCTGGATCGGCAAACGTGTCGGACCAAATCTCGCAGTTACAGGCGGAATTCTTGTTTGGCTTGTGTACTTCGTTTTAGACGTTACTATCGTCGCGGCCAGCGGCGTTCTGATGAGCGTATGGCCGCTTATTGCGGTCTCGTTCGCAACCAAGCTCGCCGCCGTGTATCTCGGTGCTCGTCGCTCTCGGACTGCCTAATTTCGCTTCGAGACGAGCGACCTTCTTAGTGTCATTTCGTGTGAGTTGGTGGTTCGAATCCCTCACGAGCAAGAACTGGAACCGCGAACTTACACGAAAGCACACGAAACAAATCCAAGATCACCATCGCTCCGCGTACGCCACGAATGAACACTGATGACGCGGATCTGGAGGACAAGCTCCCCTTCTTCTGAAGGAGGGGTGGCCGAGTCTTCGAGGCCGGGGTGGTCAATCAGCCGTTTCGGTTGAGACCTTTCCGGAACATCGGATCTTCGTGTGAGTTCGTGGTCCAGTTCCCCGGCGCTCGAGGACTGAAACCACTAACTCACACGAAAGCACACGAACAAGAACGTAAATCTAAAATCCAAAATCGAGTTACAATCTCAAACATGCCTCGCTCGCGAAATTTCATCAGGATCTGCGTACTCATCGCGATCGTCGCGTTCGTGCTTGGAAGCGTTTCAGTACCGATATTCACGCTCCTTAACAATTCGGTCGAAGTCGAGCCGACGAAAATTCCGGGTCGTCATCCCGGTGAATACTTTGAGATCGAAACAGCCGAAGACACATTTCCCTGGGATCGTCAGCAGTCGGAAGCGAAAGAGTTCTATCGCGAGTTTCAGATCGCCGTCGCCAACGATCTACGCAAGGAGGTCGCCGCGATGATGATGTACCCGCTCCGCGTCAACTACTTCGACGACAGACGCGACCTCGGCTACCGCTTCCTCAACTCGCCCGCCGAGTTACTCGACGTCTACGACCGCGTCTTTCACCCAACGGTGATAACCTTCATCGCGAAAGTTGATCCGGATGAGATAAAAGGAAACGACTACTTCCTCCAGGCCGGCTACGGTCAACTCGGCATATACTGCTCAACCCACGGCGACTGCCCGTCGTGCACATTCGACTTCAAGGTCAAGATCATCGCAAGCAACTCGATCTATCGAGACGCAACAGAAGATGCCTTTGGAAATCCATAGGTTCACGACCAGTGACTTAGTGGCTTTTTTCGTGTCATTTCGTGTGAGTTCGTGGTTCCAGGTCTTACGCGTCTACTGACTGGAATCACTAACTTACACGAAAGGACACGAAACAAAACCCGCCAACGTGATCGACCCTCATCAATACAAAACGCATCGGCCCAAGGAGACCGCCCGCGTATACGGGCGGCTTTCTTCAATCCAAAATCCAAAATCCAAAATCCAAAATCCAAAATCACCTCTGTCTTACGATCACAATTCCTCCGAGAAGTATCGCAACAACGCCAAGCACCAATCCGACGATCGCACCGGCTAGTCCACCGCCGGTACCGAATCCTCCCGTTGAAAGATAAATATGGACCGCGCTCAATAGGGATCCGATCACGCCGAGGACGAGCGCGATGATCGCTCCAGTCCGCCACGTACGGATCAGCGCGATGACAGCGACGACCAGGCCGATAAGTCCTACCGCGGCCCCGACGAGCGATCTGACGCGTCCTTCAGTCATCCCGCTCACCGCAGGCTGAGAACAGCTCGCGGACACAAACGCGAAGGTGACGATGAAGCCCAATAATTTTCCCTTCATTGTCTCGCCGCCTTGTGCGCAGGTTGGAAGATCTCGATCGGATTGCCGTCCGGATCCTCGATCTGGATCTGCGATCCGCCCGGCCCGTCCTCGACATCGTTTCGAAAAGTCAGACCGGCAGTCTTCAGTTCCGCGATCGCAGACTTGATATCATCGACGCCGATAACGATTCGATTCCAGCCACCCGACTCCTGCACCCGCCCGTCAGGCATCGGCCGCGAACCCGATGCACCCGGACCGCTCAAGAGCAGACGGAGATCGCCGTTCGCGACCATCGAAAACGCCGGACTCGAAGGGCCTTCCTGTTTGAACCCGAGATGACGCGTATAAAATTCCTCCGACCGCGCGACGTCCTTCACCTGATAACGCACGGCGTATGGTTTGAATGAAGTCATAATTACCTCCTTGTTATTTTCGAGCGCAACTTATCGCCCTAGCGCGACTATTGTGTCACCAA
>DATEOJ010000242.1:0-13837 GCA_035274235.1 Pyrinomonadaceae bacterium | reverse complement strand
AATCCAAGTAGCCGACATCGCGGTGTCGGCTACTCTTTTTATGTTATTCAGGCTCTCAGATGTAAGAAAGTCCTACGCCGGTACCGAGGTGCTGCGCGGTGCATCGTTCCAGGTGAACCCGGGCGAGAAGGTCGGGCTTGTCGGGCGAAACGGTGCCGGCAAGACGACGGTGTTTCGTCTGATCACCGGTGAAGAAGTTGCGGATTCGGGCGATGTTGTTTCGGTCAATGGCTTGAAACTGGGGTTGCTGCAACAGCACGTCGATTTCGCTCCTGGCGAAACTGTGCACACTGCTGCGCTCTCGGCGTTCAAGGAGATCCACGACATCGAGGCCGAAATGCGCGTTCTTGAAAAGCGCATGGAGTTTGATCACTCCGACGAAGTTCTCGAGCGCTACGCAGAACTCCAACATGCGTTCGAACACGCTGACGGATTTACGTACGCCGCGCGGGCCGAGTCGATCCTGATGGGAATGGGATTCGGCGTGGAGAACTGGTCACAAGCGGCTGAGACCCTCTCTGGCGGCCAGAAGAACCGACTAGGGATGGTTAGGTTGCTGCTTTCGGGGTCGGACGTCCTACTTCTTGACGAGCCGACGAATCACCTCGATGTGAACGCGGTCGAATGGCTCGAGAACTTTCTCCACGACTTCGACAAGTCTTACGTCGTGATCAGCCACGACCGTTACTTTCTCGATCGCACTACCGACCGAATCGTCGAAATGGAGAACGGTCGTGCTGTTTCCTACAAGGGAAACTACTCCAAGTTCCTCGTCGAACGCGCTCTACGGCGCGAACAGCAGCAGCGCGAGTACGAGAACCAGCAGGCGATGATCAACAAGACTCAGGAGTTCATCCGGAAGAACCTTGAGGGGCAAAAAACAAAGCAAGCGAAGTCGCGTCGTAATATGCTCCAGCGGCTTGACCGTCTCGATGCGGTCGCGAGCGAGAGGCATGGCGGGCAGTTTGGTTTGAAGAAGGTCGAACGGACCGGTAACAACGTGCTCACGGTCGAAGAACTCTCGATCGGTTACGGACAGAAGAAACTTGCTTCCGACCTAAACTTCTCGATGCTTCGCGGCGAAGTGCTCGGAATCATCGGCGGAAACGGTACCGGTAAGACGACGCTTCTCAAGACGCTTCTTGGCGAACTGCGGGAACTTCACGGCAAGATCCATTGGGGTACGAAGATCGACATCGGTTACTACACGCAGAATCTCGATGACCTGGAACCCCGAAACGAAGTCATCCAGGAGCTGCGTCGTGTCGCACCACTCGCCGATAATGGCGAGCTGCGAGGTTTTCTCGCACGATTTCTTTTTGTTGGAGAAGACGTGTTCAAGAATGTCGGTGATCTCTCCGGCGGTGAGAAGGGGCGACTTGCGCTTGCGAAGCTTATCTACTCTCGGAAGAACGTCCTCATCCTCGACGAGCCGACGAACCATCTCGACATCCCGGCACGTGAAGCTCTCGAGGCGGCTCTGGACGAATATGACGGTACGATCATCACCGTCAGCCACGACCGATTCTTTCTCGACAAGCTCGCGACGCAGATTGTCGCATTTGAAGACGACGGCGTCGAAGTATTCCACGGCGATTACACGCAGTATCACGACTGGCGGGCTCAAAGCGACACGGGCGTTGAGCGACGCGAGGAAGAGAGACGCGGTGACTCGGAGACTACGTCGGGTGCTGAATCTGCTGCAGGCGCAAAAACGTCGCTTAGTAAGAACGAACTGAATCGTCTCGAGAAACGAATTGCCGAGATCGAGAAAAGAATTCCGACGCTTGAAGGTAACGTCTCGGAACTGACCGCTCAACTAAGTTCGCCCGAGGTGGCGGCGGACTTTTCTCGCCTCCAAGAGGTTAGTCGTGAGATCGAATCGACGGAGAAAGAGATCAAGCAGTTATACGCCGAGTGGGAAGAGTGCGAAGAGTCTCGAGCGTCGGCGGCGTAAGAAGAGAAAGCTTTAACGCGGAGACCGCGGAGATCGCAGAGGCAAACCTATTGTCTCTGCGATCTCCGCGGTCTCTGCGTTAAGGAACAAGATCAGGATTCCAGTCTGTAATTCGGTGCTTCCTTGGTGATGATCACGTCGTGCACGTGCGACTCACGCAATCCTGCTGATGTGATCCGGACAAATCTCGCGTTCTCCTGCAGCTCCTTTATCGATCCGCAGCCGGTGTAGCCCATACCGGATTTCAGACCGCCGACGAGCTGCGTAACCATCTCGGCGACCGTGCCCTTGTACGCGACGCGTCCTTCGATCCCTTCGGGGATGTACTTCGAATCGGCGACGGTCCCTTCTTGCGAATAGCGATCGCTCGATCCCTTCTTCATCGCACCTATCGAACCCATGCCGCGATACGTCTTAAAGTTTCTCCCCTGGAAAAGGATCACCTCGCCGGGGGCTTCTTCAGTTCCGGCGAACAGCGAACCGATCATAACCGAATCCGCACCGGCCGCGATCGCCTTTGCGACGTCGCCTGAGAACTTAACACCGCCGTCCGCGATGATCGGAACACCGGTGCCTTTCGCCGCATTCACACTCTCGACGATCGCCATGATCTGAGGAACACCGGCTCCCGTCACGACGCGCGTAGTACAGATCGAACCCGGACCGATACCTATCTTGACCGCGTCGACACCGGCGGCGATGAGTGCCTTCGTTGCTTCGGCGGTGGCGACGTTTCCGGCGATCAGTTCGATGTCGGAGAACTTGGCCTTCACGCTCTTGACCGCCTCGAGCACACGCGAGCTGTGGCCGTGTGCGGTGTCGATGACGATCGCATCAACACGCGACGCGACTAACGCCTCGGCACGCTCGAGGAAATCACCTGTCGCACCGATCGCAGCCGCACAACGAAGTCGTCCGAGAGTATCTTTGGCTGCGTTGGGAAACTTGATCGCCTTCTGAATGTCCTTCACCGTGATCAGTCCCTTGAGATGACCGTCGTCATCGACAACGAGAAGCTTCTCGATGCGATGCTTCTGCAGTTTGACCTTCGCTTCGTCGAGCGTCGTGCCGACCGGAACAGTGACCAGAGGCTGCGGAGTCATCACTTCGGAAACGGGAATATCGAAACGAGTCTCGAACCGAAGATCGCGGTTCGTGATTATACCCACCAGCAAACCTTCGGAGTTGATCACCGGTACACCGCTGATCTTGAACCGGCCCATAATGTCCAGGGCTTCCGACACAAGGGCGGTGTCGATGATCGTCACCGGGTCAACGATCATCCCCGACTCACTTCGTTTTACTTTGTCGACTTCTTCGGCTTGCTGTTCGATCGAAAAATTCTTGTGGATGACACCGATGCCTCCTTGCTGCGCGAGCGCGATTGCGAGCGACGCTTCAGTGACCGTGTCCATTGCCGACGAGCAAAGCGGGATGTTCAGTTCGATACCGCGCGAGAATCGCGTTCGAGTGTCGACCTCGCCCGGCAGGATCTCCGAATACGAAGGCACAAGAAGAACGTCGTCAAACGTCAGTCCTTCCTTAATTTCCTCAATGTTCATAAATCAGTTCCTAAGTAACAAAAAAGCCCGCACGCTTTCGGCAGGCACACCCAATCAATTTACCAGATTCTCAAAAAAGTCTCGGACCGTTGACGCCATCTTACTCCGGAGTTGGCTTTGGCCGCGGAGTATCCCCTCCAACAACTATCGGTGTCGGTGAACGTCGCGGCGGCGGTGTGAACGCTGGCTTCGGCGTTCTGACCGGAGGCCGGGGTGTCGCAGTTGGCGTCGCAGTCTGCGGCGTCGTCGCTGCCGTCGCAGCCGGTGCCGGAGTCGCGGTCGCAGTGGCGGTCGGCTGTGTCGTCGGTTGCGTCTGCGCAACGACCGGAGCTACCTGACCCGACTCAAAAATCGTCGCGACGTTCTCGCGATTGATCTCGAATTCGATGTTACCCCTCGCCGGCGGTGGCGGCGGAGCTATCGGCTTGCCGTTCAGAAGGATCTGTACCTTGTCGGCAAATCCGCGATAGTAGCGAAGCTTTACGTTTTGTTGGGCCGTGTAGGTCTTCGACGCCGCGGGCGAGATCTCATCGTTCGCGACGATACCATCGACAGTCGACATTACCGAAACCTTATCGGAAAGCGCCTTGAATTCTATCTTGATCTCGTTTGTCGCAACTTGGGGAGTCGGTACGGTCGCGGCAACGTTCGATGCGACGTTAGCCGCAGTGTTCGCAGAGTTCGACCGAGTTGAAGCGGTCTCGTTCTGGTTCTGAATGTAACTGACGACGAAGTAAATACCGCCGGTCATCAGACTGAGAATGATCACCGCAAAGATAATGGTCGGCGTCATCGACAAACCCGCACGATCATCCGTTAAAACTTCCGGACGATACTTCGGCGGATCATCATCCGGCGGCATTTCGGTCGAAGCAACTACACGTGCGTAATCCTGCAGGGCTTCTTGTTCGTCCATGCCGACGTATTTTGCATACGCCTTGACGAAGCCCTTATTAAAAATCCCGCCGGGAAGCGGTTTGTAATTGTCTTCTTCGATCGATTTTAGGTAGAGGGACGAGATTCGGGTTTGCTCAGCGACCTCGCTAATGGATATACCTCGCTCTTCGCGAGCCTGTCGCAATTTTTCACCCAAGGTTGTAGACATGTCGTGGTGGTTTTACCCGATACCTGCTATGCGCGAACGCTCTGGCTTAAGTTGCAATATAGCTTTGCTAAACAAGGGTTGTCAATCAAGTCTATCTCGATTTATTCAATGTTTACCGCTTGATTAATCAATTGTCAGCATGATAGTTTTAGGCTTAATTCACGTCGTATACTAAACTCAAAAGGTAAATAAAATAGCGAGGAACTTAGAATGAGTCTTGAAGCACTCGGAATGGTCGAAACCAAAGGATTCGTCGGTGCGGTTGAAGCTGCGGACGCGATGGTCAAGGCCGCAAATGTTCAACTGATCGGTAAGGAATATATCGGTGCAGGTTACGTTACGATTTTTGTCCGAGGCGATGTTGGTGCGGTCAAAGCCGCGACGGATGCCGGTGCGGCGGCGGCAAGACGAGTCGGTGAGTTGATCAGCGTTCACGTGATCCCGCGTCCGCATGGCGAAGTTGAACGAGTACTTCCTCGCGGTGGACAGATCGGCTTGAGCCCTGATGAAAAAGCGTTGCGCGGCGGTGGCGGGCGACAGCTTGCGTCGGGTGACGCAGGCGGAACAGGAACGGAGATGCAGGGAAATAAGTCGAAGACGCGGTGATTTGGAGACACGATGACGCGGATACGTAATCTCCGCTTCATCGTGTCCTCCGCTCGCCCCGTCGCATAGGAAAATGGGCGACAAAGATCTGATTGCACAGCAAGAGGCACGGGATGCGGTTGAAGCTGCTCACCGTGCCTTTCAAACTGTTGCGGAGTTTGACCAGGCGAAGATCGATAAGATCTGTGAAGCGATGGCGAAAGTCGCACTTGACGAATCCGCGCGCCTTGGTCTGCTTGCTCACGAAGAAACGGGTTTTGGAAAAGCCGAAGACAAACGCGAGAAGAATCGGTTCGCGGCGGAAGACGTCTGGAACTATTTCCGTGACATGAAGACGGTCGGCGTTGTCGCTGACAAGGGCAGTGTTGTCGAGATCGCGAGTCCGCGCGGCGTGGTTGCGGCGATCATTCCATCGACAAACCCGACATCGACCGCGATCTTCAAGATCATCATCTCGATCAAATCCCGAAACACCATCGTCCTTTCTCCGCATCCTTCAGCCGCACGTTGTATAGCGGAGACCACGCGTGTCATGCGCGAGGCCGCGATTCAGAACGGTCTGCCCGGCGATGCGATCTATTGCATTCAGAACAGCACGATCGAAGCGACCGAGACGCTAATGAAGCATAAGCGTACGGCCGTCATTCTTGCGACGGGCGGGATCGGTCTTGTGCGTGCTGCGTATTCGTCGGGGAAACCCGCGTTCGGAGTCGGACCGGGAAACGTGCCGGTCTTTATCGAACGAACCGCGGATGCCGCAAAGGCCGTAAGCGATATTTTGACGGGTACCTGTTTCGACAACGGAACGATCTGCGCTTCGGAGCAATCCGTTGTCGTTGACGCACCGCTCGAGGCCGCAGTCCGCGAGGAATTCAAAAAGCAGGGCGGGCATTTTCTAAATGAGGCCGAGGCTGAAGCTGTCGCGAAGGTTCTCCTGACTCCGCAGCGAACACTCAACGCCGGGATCGTCGGTAAGTCGGCCGAATACATCGCAAACCTTGCGGGCGTTACGATTCCTAACGGTACACGTTGTCTGCTCGCAGATTGTGCGGGCGTCGGACGCGACTTTCCGTGGTCTATCGAGAAGCTTTCACCGACGCTCGCGTTCTTTGTAGTCGACGGTGTCGAGGCCGGTGCGAACCGTTGTTACGAGATCCTCCAGTTTGGCGGCATGGGACACACCGCCGGAATGCACACGCAAAATCGGGATGCCGCGATCAAGTACGGCGCAAAGATGCCTGCGTCCCGAGTTGTCATCAACTCGCCGACGACTCATGGCGCGATCGGTTTCTCGACTGATCTCGCGCCGTCGATGACGCTTGGTTGCGGATCGTGGGGCGGGAACGTCACATCAGACAACGTGTCACCGATCCATTTGATGGATATCAAACGCGTCGCGTGGGAAACGAAACCAGTCGGTGCACCTCGACCGAAAGTTCAACCAGTCGCCGCCAAGGCCGCGGTTGCAACGGCCGGTCCGGCAAAGAAACCCAAACCAAATCGCGATCAGATCGCAGCGATCGTAGATCAGTTCCTAAGCAAGAAGATCGCAGACACACCGTTGCCGGAACCACCAAAAGCCGAACCGCCGCCCGCCCCGAATGAGTCGCCGGTGAAAACGGTTATTCACGAACTCCGTCCTCAATCGTTGACGGAGAACGGGGCGAGTCGAGCGCCGGTAGATTTTGTGAGCGAGACTGATGTCCGCCTTGCGATCGAAAAAGGAGAGAAGATCTACATAACTTCTAAGACAATTCTCACGCCATCTGCCAGGGACCTCGGATACGAGAAAGACGTTTTTGCTTCGTCGTGAAGCCTATGACACGATTTATTGCTGCTGTTCTATTGTCGGCGTCCGCGCTCTGTGTCTCCGTGACGGCCCAGAAGACTGATGATACGACGGCACCACCCCCGACTCGAACCGCGTTAAGCTACGGACTTGTTGTCGATAACTCGGGTTCGTTTCGTCTGCTTCTCGATAAGGTCATCGCTGTCGTTGAGGATGTGATCGAGGCTCAGGGACCGGACGACGAGGCTTTTCTGGTCACGTTTGTCGATACGCCGAAAATAGTCCTCCGTCAGGAGTTCACGAGTAAAAAGTCGGAGCTCCACGACGCCGCCCAGAACATGTTTATCGAGGGCGGTCAGACAAAGATCCTTGACGCCGTAAAAAGTGCGGCCGACTATTTCGAGCAGAACGCGAATAAAGAGCCGGGACGGATGCGATCACTCGTGCTTGTCACGGATGGCGATGATCGTGAAAGTAAGACGAAGATCGACGACCTGCTGACCCTCTTGAAAGAACGAAGTATCCGCGTCTTTGTGGTGGCCATGTCCGATGCTCGTATGAATACGAAGATCGTCGGAAGGCTTGCGAAAGAAACCGGCGGCTCGGTCTATTTACCGAAGAACAAGGCGGAGTTAACAACCGCAGCTAAGGACGTCTCGGCTGCGATGCGAAGCAAGTGATGGCTAATACGACAGTCACCGAAACGGCTTGCGATCTCTGCGGAGCGGAGATTCGGGATGGTTCGCTTTTTTGTTACAACTGCGGAACCGCGGTTCCGGAAGAGCGTGCCGAAGCCAAGACATCGGCGCCGGTAGTTTCGGCGGAACCGGTCGTGAAGGAGCGTCCGCCGCTCAAGTCGGCCGCGTCGCTTCGACAGCAGCGTCGGGCGTCGAACCGTCAACCGGTCGAGATCAGTTGGGAACCGAGAACGAATCCGCCGATCCTATTTATCGTAGCGTCGATCGTGCTCGCGTTGGGTGCGTTGGTGCTGCTTCTCATCGCACTGTATCTGCGATAACATTTGAGCAACGTTATGGAAGCACTCGGTATGGTTGAATGCATGGGGTTGGTCGCGATGATCGAGGCCGCCGATGCGATGGTAAAAGCAGCTAACGTGAGGCTGGTCGGATACGAGAAGGTCGATGCCGGGCTGGTGACCGCGATCGTCCGCGGCGAGGTCGGTGCCGTTAAGGCCGCCGTCGACGCGGGGGCCGCTGCTGCTCGACGAGTCGGAACAGTAACGGCGATTCACGTCATACCGAGTCCGCATCGCGAAGTTGGAGATGGTATCCCCGTCATCGATACCGGAGAGACAAACCGCAAAAAGATCTCCGGTTCAGTTCCTGAGTAGTTATCACCGGAGCAATTTTGTAAGGGCCGCCTCGATGGCGGCCTTTCATTTTTCCAAAGGGAAAGAGGCCGCTTGAAGAAGCAGCCTCTCGAATTCGAAATGCGGTTTTGATTAGCGATCTTTCGGCGGCTGACCCGGCTTCTGTGCAGTCGGGGTCGGAGTTCCACCCTCGGCGGTACGACCCGCTTTCGTGATCGGGATACGCTTTTGGCTGTTAGGTCCGTCGGCGATCTGGACACGAATGTTTCGATACGTTCCGTCCTGCTTGTCATTCGTTGGAATGTAGCCGATCGAATACTGGACTCGAAGCTCGGTAGCGATATCCCGCGCGATCGGGTTCAACTCGCTCACATCGCTGGGGAAGTAGGCCTTCCCGCCGGTCTCAGTCGCCAGCCGCTCGAGGAACGCCTTAGCCTTTCCTTGCGGGCTCTTCGTAATAAATCCTCGATCCGAGCTCAGTTCGCGAACAAACCCGACAACATAGATCTGGACATCGGTCTCACGAAGCAACTGGAAAAGCTGAGCCTCCTTGTAGAAGCTGTCGCGGTCCTCGCCGTCGGAGACCAGCACGAGAGCCCTTCGCAGACGATCGTCCTTCGACGACTTCTCGTAATCGTTAACACGCTGTGCCGCAAGATAGACGGCGTCGATGATCGCGGTCTGACCGCCCTCCGTGTAAAGGCTGTCCAAAGCCTCGTTCAGGTAGCTCTTGTTGCTCGTGAAGTCCTCGAGTATCTCGATCTTTTGGGAACTCACGAAGCGGATGATGCTTGTCTCATCGGAAGGCTTGTTCGCCGCGACGAGGATCTTACTTGCTTCGATAACCTGCTCGATCTGCGACCGCAGCGAGTTCGAGTTATCGATCACCAGCGAATAGTTTGTCGGCACCTCAGACTGCGAGAAGAACTCGATCTTCTGCGGGACATCGTCTTCCAGGATCTTAAAGTCACCCTGTTTGAGACCGTTGATCGGACGATTGCCTCGGTCAACCACG
Organism: Pyrinomonadaceae bacterium; assembly: GCA_035274235.1. GTDB lineage: Bacteria > Acidobacteriota > Blastocatellia > Pyrinomonadales > Pyrinomonadaceae > OLB17. The sequence continues at coordinate 4,473 of DATEOJ010000242.1, read as the reverse complement.
CGAACGTTTAAGTTAACCAGCTCGGTGTCGACCGTGTAGATCTCGTTAGGATCCTCTTTCAGGGTCGGGGCCACCATCGGAGTCGCTGTCGGCTTCGCAAGGGTCGGCTTCGCCGTCGTCTGTGCGTCGACGGGTGACGGAGCGACTTCTGAAATTACCAGGAGAGAGAAGAGGGTTAGAACCGCGAGTATATAGAGTCTCTTCATGCTAGAAATTACGACGTCTAACGTACATCTTGACCGGAAACCGGGCTGGCGTAGTAGCCCTCGCGGCTTCGGACCGTTAGACGCGGCAAACCGCGCGGGGGTTTCACCTTAACTTTAACCTTACGCCACTTTCCATCGGGCTGAAAATCCTTTGGTGTGTAGCCGATCGAATACTGGTGACGAAGTTCGAGCGCGATCCGCTCGAAGATCTCATCCATCTCGATATCGCTGGACGGGTAAAACGACTTGCCGCCCGTGACCGAAGTTAGCTCGTCCAGAAACGCCTGGCCCTGCATACCAACGGCACTGCCCGCGTCGCTCGCACCCAGGATCCCGACGGCGTATGTCACAACGTCCGATTCTTTCATTAGCCGCCGGACCTCTCCAAAATTATACCGCGAGGAGTTGTCCTGACCGTCACTAATTATAAGGATCGCTTTTTTCTGGTGTGTACCGCGGGTTACACGTTCGATCCCGAGGTAAACCGCATCATACAGAGCAGTGTTGTTCTTTGGGTTTACGAGCGTAAGTTTCTGAAGAACCGATTCAGCGTCTCGGGTACGGTCAAGCAGGAGTTGAGCTCGGCTATTAAAGGCGATGAGGAAATACTCGTCGCTCGGGTGACTCAGGTTAATAAACCTCGACAGGGCGTTTCGGGCCTTCTGGATCTTTTCTCCACCCATGGAACCCGAGACATCGAACAGGATACCGAGGGACACCGGAGCGTCACTGTCGCTAAAGAACGTTATTTCCTGCTCCTGGTTGTTGTCGGTAATGATGAAAGCATTCTTCGTCAATCCGGAGACGTACCGACCGTAAACGTCAGTAACCGTTGCGGTCAAAGTGATGAGGTCGGTCTGGACGCGGATCGGACTCTTAGTCGGGTCGACGTCTTCAGGAGGTGTCGCCGACGGCTCGGGCTGCTGGGCAATAACGGTTCCGGCGCAGAGAATAAACGCGACGATGAAGATTAAAGCCTTCATGCCCGCCGGGCGTCGGATAAGGAGATCGAAACCTGTGAAAGCCATAACTTTCGGTTGGAACGGAACGGTTACATTCTAGTGAACTGGGTCTAGCTTGCGCAAGATTATTTCGTAGGATGAGGCAGCCCTAGAAAGAGTTGTTTCGTCCAAAATAAATCCATGTTCTCGCTATACTTTGGAACAAGTAGGATAAGGTTGCGTGTTATAATTTCGAGCAGTTCGGATACGTTCGGGCATCCTCAAAGATTTAGCTGAAATCCATGTCAGAATTCATCTGCCGTCTGGGAACGCCTTCCGGCGACGTAATTACACGAGTAGTCGAAGCGACAGGAGCCTCCGACGCCAAGTTCCAATTGGAGCGCGAAGGCTACAAAGTTTTCGCCGTCTCGACTAATGGGGGCGGTCTAAGCTCATTTCTGCCTTTTGGAAGCGGGGGAAAACACGGGCGCGTCAAACAAGCGGACTTTCTACATTTTAACCAGCAGCTCTCGGCACTTTTACGAGCCGGTATCCCGATGCTGCAGGCCATCACTCTCCTCAAGACTCGGTCTCCCTCGGCAAGTCTGCGCGAAGTACTGACGGATGTCGAGGAAAAGATCAAAAGTGGCGTTCCGCTCTCCGAAGCGTTTGAAGCACAGGGCATCTTCCCGAAGATCTATACGGCTTCGATACTATCGGGCGAAAAGAGTGGAGCCCTCGACGACGTGCTCCTGCGGTACGTCGACTATCTAAAGCGAAGCGTCGGCCTGACGCGAAAACTACGCGGAGCACTCGCGTATCCGGCTTTCCTGGTCATCGCATCGCTGTTCATGGTCTCGTTCCTGACGTTGTACATCGTCCCGAGGATGTCCGACCTCTTCAAGAACCTGAGTGCCAACGGCACGCTCCCGACGATTACCGTCGTTGTGCTCGCGATCTCCACGGGCTTTGCGGAGAATGTCTGGTGGATATTGCCTCTCGCTCTTATCCTCGGTTTAGCGGGGTTCGCATGGCTGCGTACTGAAGCAGGCAAACTGATGCTTCATCGGTTTCTCTTGAGACTTCCGATCGCAGGCACGTTGATCCGGCAGATGTCGACCGCTCAATTGGCTCGATCGCTTTCGACTCTGCTGTCGGGAGGAATCACCGTCCCGGACTCCTGGGACATCGCATCGCAGGCTCTAAACAATCTGGAGTTGAGGCGTCGGAGTCAGGCGGTGCTCCCGATGATCCGCGAGGGACGCGGTTTCACGGAAGCACTCGAGAAGGCAAACTGGATCCCCGAACTCGGACTCGACATGGTCGGTATCGGAGAAAAGTCGGGAAGTTTGCGCGAGATGCTCGACGAGGTTTCGACCTTCTACGACGCTGAGGCTGAAGTAAAGCTCGATCAGCTCACGACACTTCTCGAACCACTGATCCTGCTCTTCATGGCGGGAGTCGTGGTGATGATCTTGTTAGCGATCTATCTCCCGATCATCGAGACGATCTCGAACGGTCCGATGGGAGGACGTAAATAGAATGAGTAGTACTGAACAGGACGCGGTCGGAACCAGAGTTTCGTCTTCAAAGATAGAGCTATCTGACTTTCTCGAGAATGAGCCGCCCGAGGTCGTCGAAGCGAAACAGCTCGCTCGACGGTACAGGCTGCCGTACATCGACCTTCTTCCATCCGAGGCACCATCGCCGATCGATTACGAAGAGCTGGCAAAGATCCCAGTCGAGCTGATGCTCCGGAATCATTTCGTCCCGCTAAAGCGAGACGGTCTCGATCTGCATACGGCGATGGCCGACCCGACTAACCTCGAGCTTCTTGACGAACTCGAGAATGCACTCAACGTCCGCATTGTTCCTTACATCGCGACGCAGGGTGCGATCGATGTCGTCTTGAAAAAAGGAGACGCGACTCAGCGCGTCTTGCAGGAAGCCGCGCAGGGTTTCAAGATCTCGCTCGTCAAAGAGACCGAGCAAGGTGAAGAGGTCCTCGATCTCGATCGTTTGGCGAGCGACTCCGACATGTCGCCGATCATCAAGCTCGTCGACACGATCGTTTACAACGCGATGGAATCTCGGGCGTCGGATATCCATATCGAGGCCGGTGATCGGGACGTGCACGTGAAGTTCCGTATCGACGGTGCTCTTTATCGAAAGGTCGATCCGATCGATATCGCATATCACCAGACTTTGATCTCGCGTATCAAGGTCATGTCGGAGCTCGATATCGCGGAGCGGCGCGTTCCACAGGACGGACGTTTCAGAGTCAGGTACAAAGGCCGGACGGTTGATTTCCGCGTTTCCATCATGCCTTCAAACTTCGGGGAGAACTGCGTTATTCGTATCCTCGACAAAGAGCAGATCTCGGAGGAATTCAAGAACCTGAGTCTCGATGTCGTGGGTTTTGACCCTGAGGATCTCCAGCGATTCCGGCTATATATCAAAGAGCCGTACGGAATGGTTCTGGTGACGGGGCCGACCGGTTCGGGTAAGACGACCACGTTGTACGGCGCGCTTAATGAGATCCGCAACGAAGAAGACAAAATCATCACGATCGAGGATCCGGTGGAATATGTCCTGCAGGGCATCATGCAGATCCCGGTAAACGAAAAGAAGGGGCTGACCTTCGCACGCGGACTTCGTTCGATACTTCGTCACGATCCGGACAAGGTGATGGTCGGAGAAATCCGTGACGAGGAAACGGCGCAGATCGCTATCCAATCCGCGCTTACGGGCCACCTCGTCTTCACGACTGTTCACGCGAATAATGTCATCGACGTTATCGGTCGATTCCTCAACATGGGAGTCGAGCCTTACAACTTTGTCTCTGCCCTAAACTGCGTCCTCGCCCAGCGGCTGGTACGTCTGTTGTGTCCGATCTGCAAGCGTCAATACCAGCCATCGAACGAGGAACTGTTCGGCGCGGGGTTGCGTCCGGACGATGTTGCACAGCGGACATTTTTCCGCAACGTAGGCTGCGACGCGTGCAATCACACGGGCTATAGAGGGCGTACCGCCATACACGAGCTTCTCGATATGTCCGACCAGATCCGCGAAATGATCGTCGAACGGCGTCCGGGATCGGAGATTCGACGACAGGCACAAAAGGAAGGGCTCGCGAGCTTGCGTGAGTCCGCCGTGAAGAAGGTCTTTGCAGGTGCGACGACGCTTCATGAGATCAATCGCGTGACGTTTGTTGAAGAGGTGAGATAATTCGAGCGATCCTCGCGACGTCCAAAAGAGCGACGGCATTCGACAAGGGCTTCAGCAGACGACAAGAGCGACGGCGAACGGCGGAGCGACTGGAGCGC
>DATEOJ010000241.1:0-11005 GCA_035274235.1 Pyrinomonadaceae bacterium | reverse complement strand
GGCACCGGCGACGGCCCCGACCGGCAAGAATCCGATCATTATCATCCCGGGTCTGACTGGTTCCGAACTCGTCAACAACAGGACGGGTGAGCAAGTTTGGTTCAAGAACCATCGCTCGAGAGTAGACGACCTTCGTCTTCCGATCTCGCCAAACATCTCGTCGAATCGCGATGATCTTGTTTCGAAAGACATCATTCGGAGCGTCCAGGTCTTGAAGATACTTCCCGAAACAGAGATCTACGAGCGCCTCATCGATGCGCTGCAGACGCGTGGCGGCTATCACGAAGCGAAGTGGAGCACTTCAGCGAAGACCGATGCGCAGGACGCGTTTTACGTCTTTCCTTATGACTGGCGGCGCGACAACGTAGAGAGTGCCCAGCTGCTCATTCGACGAATTGAAACTCTCAAGCGTCGGCTTGGAAAACCAAATCTGAAATTCAACATCATCGCTCACTCGATGGGCGGCCTCGTCGCGCGTTATGCAGCGATGTACGGCGGTGCCGATCTTTCCCCGGCGCCAAGCCCGACGTGGTCGGGGGCTCGACACTTTTCGAAGATCTTTTTGCTCGGCACACCAAACGAAGGATCGGTGATGTCGCTCGACGCATTGCTCAATGGATTCTCGTACTTCGGCGGCGGGCTGAACCTTCCGTTCATTCAAAACATCACACGATTCGATGTTTTCACCATCCCGGCGGCGTATGAGCTACTTCCCGCGCCAGGTACCTTGATGGCGTACGACGAGAGTCTTGCTCCGATCCAGATCGATCTCTACGATCCCGCCACGTGGGAGAAATACAACTGGGCGGTATGGCAGGATGACGATTTCACGAAGAAATTCGACGCTACGGAACAGAAGAATGCTCGACCATTTTTCCTCGCCGCGCTAAATCGTGCAAAGTTGTTTCACGCCGCGCTGGCGGCGTCAGGAGTCGCCAAACCTCCGATTTCGTTCTATCTTTTGGGTGCGGACTGCAAAGACACGCCCGCGGCGGTGCTCCTACTTAGAGACGACAAGAAGGGTCGTTGGGAAACGCGTTTCAAAGCAGACGGGTTTACACGGTCGAATGGCGAGAAAGTAAAAGCCGAGGATATCAAGAATCTCCTGTTCGCATTTGGCGACAGCGTGGTTACAAAAAAATCTCTTAACGGGGAATCTGAACGGGCCTCGTTGCCGATCGCTGAAGAACTTTACCAGTGTGTCGGACATAGCAAACTGGTCACGAGTCCCGAAGTCCAGGACAAGCTTTTCGTGTTCCTAACCGGAACGACCGCAGCACCGGTCGCTTCGCCCTAACCCGTCTGGAGGTTAGCGAATGATCAAGAACTTTTTGAACGATGACGACCCGGAACCCGATGTCGAGGGCAAGTCGACCGACTCCGGTTTCCGCAACGACTCAACGGTTATCAGCCTGTTCGATAAGGACGAAACCCCGAGGACATCGCCGGTCTACGAAGATTCGGTAGCCGAGACGACGCGACGAAGCGGTCTTGCGTATTCGGCGGGTATAGCATTCTTCGCCGCTGTGGTGTTTATGCTGATTCTCGGCTGGGGAGCGGACGTTCTGCTGGGGACGCGGCCGTGGGGCATCGTCTTCGGCATCGTAATTGGGTCAATAATTGGATTTATCCAGTTCTTTCGGATAAGTTCGCAGATCTTCAAGAAATAGCTCCTGCCTTTTGAACTTTTTCCCTTACCTTTGTAGAATTTAAGGTTCGCAATGAGCGAAGAATTCGACCCGATCGAGCCACCGGTTCTTACCGGGCCGGAACCGTCTAACCAGCGAATACTCGTCACGATGGCAGTACTCGGGGTCGCAGGCGGAATTGCCGGAATGGCGTTTGGCTCTTTTCGGTTCGGATTTGGGATCTGGATTGGTGCGGCCCTCGGGTTTGCAAATTATTTCTGGCTTAAGAGTTCTTTGCGAAAGATCTTTAGTGCGGCCGAGTCGGGCGAGCGACCGCGAATGCTCGCGGGAAAATATTTTCTGCGATATATCGTTCTCGGTTTGGTGGTGGCGGTTATCTATGCCGCCGGTCTTCTCCCGATAGCGGCCGTGATCCTCGGACTCATGACTTTTGCTTTTGCAGTTGTGATCGAGGGGATCATGCGAATGTTTACACGACAGACGGGTTGAGCTACCCGTCAGACGAGGAAGGAAGTTAAGAATGTTCTTATTTTCTGAAGGCGGTCATCACGTTCCGCTGATCGTAGAATTTATAAATCATTACATTGGCGAGCCGGTTCATCAGATCCAGATGAACACGACGTACCCGCTCTGGAAGCAGTTCTTCGCGAAGTTTGGAACGACGCCGGAGAAGATGTTCGGTGAGTACACCGCGGAGAACGCGGTGCCGTGGTACACGATCATGTTCGTGATCGCATGTCTGCTTACGATCTTCGTCGTTTACTTGCTCAAAGGAAAACTGTCGGAAGACGATCCGCGACCTGGTCAGATGACGCTCGAAGCGAGTTACCTCGCGATCAAGGACTTGATCACTAGCATCATCGGCGAGCACGGTTGGCGCCACTTGCCGGTTGTCGCGACATTCGGAATTCTCATCCTCATCTCAAACCTGATGGGTCAGTTCCCGATGTTCATGTCACCGACTGCTTCAGTAAACGTCACGTTCGCACTCGGTATCTCGTCGTTCGTTTATTACAACTCGGTCGGTATCAGCGAGAACGGACTTTTAGGTCACATCAAGCACTTTGCCGGACCAAAACTTCCGCTCGCGATGGCCGTGGTCATTACGCCGTTGATCTTCGTTATCGAATTGATCTCGAACTCGATCCGTCCGTTCACGCTCGGCGTCCGACTTTTCGCGAACATGTTCTCCGACGAACAGGTATTCGTGCAGATCACAAACCTGGCACCGCCTTTCACGCAGTTCGTCGTGCCTTTGGTACTGACGCTGCTCGGCGTATTCGTCGCATTCGTGCAGGCGTTTGTGTTCACCTTGTTGTCAACGATCTACATCGGAGAAGTTTCACACGCGCCGCATGACGATCACGGTCATGACGAGCATGCGGATGAAGTTGCACACGGCGAACCCGTTGCGGCATAAAGAAAGGACGACAAACTTTAGTTTGTCGTACCGGTGCTTGGACGCCCACCGGCCGTGACTTTGTTGCGGTGCTAGTCCGACAAACTGAAGTTTGTCGTCCGTTGGGACCTTCTTTGAAAACTTGCGATTTATAGTAAGGGGTTCGACAAACTGAAATTTGTCGTCCGAGTGCCCGCACGCTACAGGAGACGTGGACTCTACGGAGTATAAAATCCACGGCATACCGGAAGTGAGGCGAAATAATAACCAGCAGCAAGTTCGACGAGTTAAGGTTCTCCAAATAAAAAACAGGAGATAGAAAAATGAACAAAATGAAATACGTTTTCTTCGCAACGCTCGCATTGGCGTTGATGGCGATCCCGGCAATGGCGCAGGGTGCTGCTGACAACGAATCGTCGGTCAGCGCTGCAAAAGCGATCGGTGGTGGTATCGGTTTCGGTCTCGCGGCAGGTCTCGCGGGTATCGGACAGGGTCTCGTCGGTTCGCGTGCTGCTGAAGGTGCTGCTCGCAACCCGGGTGCTGCAGGTACCGTCCAGACGCTCATGATCATCGCTCTTGCGCTGATCGAGTCGCTGGTGCTTTTCGCACTGCTTATCGTCTTTGTTAAGCTTTAATTCACGAACGATAATCGAATTCGCGGACGCCAGTTATAATCAATGGCGTCCGCGTTTTGTTTTGCAACCTGATAACTGACGATACGTTCTAACAAACGATGAGCGGAGAATTCGAAGGCAAAGATCTGGCGGAGAAGTACGAAGTTGGAGAGCTAGTCCGACGCGGAGAGATAGGCGACATTTACCGAGGCCGTCATATTTTTATGGACCGCCCGGTGACGTTGCGGATCGTTCCGCGTGCGCTTTCCGTCGACGACAATGTCGTCCGCCGTTTTTTTGAAGAGGCGAAGATCTCGTCTCGCATAACTCATCCGAATGTTCTGAACGTCACCGACTTCGGCTCGGCGCCTGACGGAGTTGTCTACGCGGTTTATGAAGGTGACGGCGGCGAAACGTTAGCGCAGGTCATACAGAACTCGGGCAAACTCGCAGGAACCGCGGCGGTAGATATCGCGCGACAATCTGCGACGGGCCTCGCTGCAGTCCATGCTCATGATGCTGTGCACGGCAATCTGACGCCCGAGAATATTCTTGTCGATCGGGATGAGATCGGCGGTCTTCATGTAAAACTTTTTGGAGTCGGGTCAGACGGTCCGATGGCGGCGAGTCATGCGAAAGACGAAGTTGCGGCGAGCGACTTCGCGTATCTTGCACCGGAGCTATGCGCGGGTGCGGAGCAGGCTGACGCCCGGTCGGATGTTTACTCGCTGGGTGTTATCACATACGAAATGCTTGCGGGCGAACCGCCGTTCAGCGGCGAGCGTCCGGCGGACGTGATGCTCAAGCACACCGAAGAAGCTCCGCCGCCACTTACCGCGTTCCGGAGCGATCTTCCTCCGTCGATCGAACCGGTCATCCTGCAGGCCCTCGCAAAAGATCCCGACCTTCGTTACCAGACGGCGACAGAGTTTGGCGATGATCTGACACGCATTGCGTCGAATCAGCCGGCTCTCGCGGCGGCAGCTGCGGCCGGAAGTACAAACAATATTTGGAAGACGGCGTTTATCGTCCTCGCGGGGATCTCGGTCCTCTCGTTGTTTCTGATATACGCGACATCGTCCAAGCAGACCAATCCAACGACCGTCCTCCAGCCCGATGCTAACGGACAACCGGTCCAGCCGATAAATCCCGCGACTGGGGCAGAGGAACAAAATCTCTCGGCGATGCCTGTTGATGTGATCGGTAGTTCGAATTCGAACTCGCTGACACCGGGTGCGATGCCGGGAGGAGACGGTTACAATCCGTGGGCCTCCGGAGCCCCGCCGGCCGGTGCACCTCCGCAAACTTATATCGGTCCGGGCGGTCAGACGGTAAACATACCGCCGGGGCAGAGCCCGTTCATGCAGGATATGCCCGCGGGTTGTACGATGACTCCGTCGGGTCTGCTGTTATGCCCGGTCACTCCGACGCCGAGTCCGAAACAGTCGCCGACACCGAAACCGCCGGTAGCAAACGCGAACACATCGTCAACGCCGGCAGTTGTTCCGCCGAAGAGTACGCCAACGCCCGGGAAGTCACCCGCACCGGTGAGATCTCCCGCGGCAAATCGACCGGCAACATCGACGGGTGACCAGCAGTAACAGGCAGAAAGCCGAGCAGTAGCGAGGGTGTTTATAACAAAGAAAAGACGCGAGGGGAACGAAATCCTCTCGCGTCCTTTTTGTTGCTATCAACACGTTCAAATTTCAAATTTCAAATTTCAAATTTCAAATTTGAAATTTCATAACCGCCGGCGTCCGGTCGAGCTCTCAGTGAAAAGGACAGGCTTTCCTCGGGTTTGAGCGGCGAGCGTAGGACAGGCATTCCTGCCTGTCCTCCGAATTGCCCCGACTTACAACCAGACCTCGCCTGCTAAAAAGAAAGGCGCATCTCAATTACGCTCTCATCCGGGATAACAAACGCGGACAGGCAGGAATGCCTGTTCTACGCGTGCCGCTACGGTCTTCCTACCTCGGCACTTCAACCGTCCTGATAATATCCGACACAACCGCGTCTGTCGTCGCGCCTTCCAACTCTGCTTCGGCGCGCAACGCTAACCGGTGACGAAGTACCGGCAGCGCTACATCGCGCACATCGTCCGGTGTCGGGAAGTCGCGACCGCGGACCGCTGCAAGAGCTTTCGAACAAAGCAGCAGAGCGATAGATGCACGGGGACTCGCGCCGTAGAGGATCGTCGGATGACTGCGCGTCTTTCGCACGATCTCGACAATATATTTCTGAACCCCCGGCTCCATTCTCATCTGACGGACCTCGAGTCGACAGCGTTGGATCGCGGATGGATCGGGCAGCGGTTGAATGTTCAATTGCTCCAGATGATGCGAGTTGAAGCCGGCGTCCCATCGCGCGACGATCTCCGCCTCGTCTTCGGCGAGCGGATAGTCGATCAATATCTTTAGAAGAAAACGGTCGAGCTGAGCTTCCGGCAAGGGATAGGTCCCTTCATACTCGATCGGGTTCTCGGTAGCGAGTACCGTGAAGATCGGAGAAAGCTTGTATCGCTCACCGTCGATCGTCGTCTGCCGTTCTTCCATCGCCTCGAGCAACGCGGCCTGCGTCTTTGGCGGTGTGCGGTTGATCTCGTCGGCGAGAAGGATGTCGGTGAAGATCGGTCCTTGCCGCAGCGAGAACTGCGACGACTGCATGTTGAATACATTCGTACCCGTGATATCCGAGGGCATCAGGTCCGGTGTGAACTGGATACGCGAGAACTGCGCACCAAGAATATGCGCCAGGGTTTTCACGGTCAGCGTCTTCGCCGTTCCGGGTACGCCTTCGAGTAGCGCGTGTCCTTCGGCGAGAAGCGCGACGATGATCTGTTCGATAACGTCGTCCTGACCAACGATGGTCTTACGCAGCTCGTTAAGTATGTGGGCAACGGTCGGAGGTGTATGAGTCAGCATTTAAATGAGATCGGAAAGTGTCTTGATAGCTAATAGGAAAACGGTCGCGAGAAAGATCCGCCTAAGCCAGATCTCGTTCAACTTTGTCGCGTAGTGAGCCCCAACATATGCTCCAACGAACATCGTTACGGCAAGAATTATCCCGAGCTTGTAATCTACTAAACGTTGCCACATAAACACCAGAGTGGCAATTCCGGACGAGAACACATTGATCAGTTTTGTCGCGGCGATCGATCCGGTGTAGGTCATGCCTGCGAACGCGATAAAGACCGTCGTTAGCACCGTGACGTAGCCCCCGCTGTAGAGTCCGCCGTAGATCGCAAGCAGGAATGTGAGCAGGAGCACGAACCACGAGATCGTTATTGGGCGGGCAGTTCCTCCGTCGTTCGTCGTCTTGCCATTACGTCGAAGAAGCGTAAAGACGACCACCACGATCATCGCGACCGACACGATTATCTTGATCGCTTGATTCGTGATCAAACCTACCAACACCGCACCGAGCGCCGAACCGACGATCGTAACGAGGATCAGCGGCGACAGCTTCCGAGCGTCGATACTTCCCTGTCGAAGGAAGGGGATCGTCGCGCCGATAGCCATGAAGGTAAGACCGAACATGTTCGTCGCGACCGCCACCTTCTCGTCGATGCCGAACTGAAACATTACCGGAACGGTAATGAGCGAGTTACTCCCGGTGACGACGCCGACGATCGTAGTTAGAAAAAATACGACGATGAGAATTGCCAGGCTCGTTAGCGGCATCCGTTAAAGTCCCTTCCTTCCCGATCGCTTCAATCCGAGCTTTTCTTCGATCTCGCGGATCCGTTCGACGAGTTCGACTGCGTCCGCCTTGCCGATCGGTTCGCCGTGGATCACGTCTTCGCATTTGAACATCAGTTCGTCGATAGTCGCAGGATTCCCGTCGATCCGTTCGGCGATGCGCTTCGCGACATCGCGTCGAGATGCGGTTGTGTTATCGAGTCCGATCAACGCGCAGACGCGGCGGCGGAAGTCAGCGTAAATATTCTCGATCGCGAGATCGTACGCTTGTGTGCGTTGCTGAAGTTCGGCCATAGCCGAAACGTACTCGAGTTTGGAAAGACGATCCGGTTCGGGCTCGGGTATGGCACGCGCGAAACGTCGGCTCTGCGAGAACAGCACGAGTGCGACGAGCAGACCGCACTGGAGAAAAATCGCGATCACAGGCGTACCTTCGAAGTATTGGAAGAGCCTGTTGTTGTCGGCTCCGTATCCGTGGTGATACTCGTCGAATGCGATAGTGCCCTCACGTGACGTGACGATATTTATCGCCAGACGCGAATTGTCGACGAGGCTGATCCCGTTATTGGAGACAATGTATGGATCCGATAGAAGTATGATTCGACCGGCAGCGAACGGCGCTTCTACAAGTAGATTTCGTCCGGCACCGGATACATGGACGATCGGGGCAGAGAATGTCGGCCCTTCGTCGACCGTTTCACCTTCATCCGCATCGCCTTCGGACTTTACGGTATAACCCCTGTCACCTTCAGCCCGCTCAGCGGGTGACGGAGCCGCCTGACCGTCGGAGTTTCCCGTATAACGCTTGTCACCTCCGCTCGGCGCAACCGGCGGGGGCGCCGAATTCGCGTTGTAGAAATCGTAGGGAGACGGCGAGCGCGGTGCGGATCCGGATCCGGAACCGCTACCCTGCCCGTACGTCACCGGCGACTCTTTGAAGCGTTCGAAATTTATCGATGACGCGAAACGCGATGGCTGGACCGCGTTGACGCCGTTTGTAAAAAAAGAAGGTTGGGATGGTTTATGCGCCGCAGTGTCAGCGGTCATTTGGCGTTGATCGGCCGCGTCGACGAAGAACAGCTCCGGGCTGTCCGCCGGCTTTACCGATAACTGCCACTGCGTTGTCGTCATCGCGAGTTCCTTTGATGGATCGCGATCGATGAGGACAAGCGTTCCCCCGCTCGATACCCACTGCATCAACTCGGTCTTTTCGGTTTCGCTCAACTCGCGTCGCAGCGGGCCGATCATCACGAATACCGAGGGGCGATTCCGTGATTCGGTCGCGATAGTTTCGAGCGAAGTAGTCCAGCGTGTGACTTTCCGCCCCGTCTCCGTAAGGAGCGCGTAGAAAGCCTGTGTACCGGTGCTGCCGGGGTGATAGCTCGAGCGGTTTGGCGCCGTTTCAGAATCCGGTGTCTTGTCCTTTTGCACATACGTCGCCGCGTTGAGCACGGCGAGCAGTGCTACAAGGAGGATCAGGACAATAACGATGAACAACTTTTGTTTCATCAGAGCAGAAGTCGGAAGTCAGAAGCAAGAAGCCAGAAGTCAGAATCCAGAAGTCTGAAGTCAGAATCCAGAAGTCAGGACTCAGAAGTCAGGACACTGATCACGGGCTCTCGAGTTAAACACTTCGGATCGCTTCGTTGTACTCGTCACGAAAACGGGTCCAATCAATTTCGCTCGATGCCTGGTATCCGTACCAGTGGCGCTCGAACGTATCTGTCACGTCCTTCATTCGCGGATGAAGTTCGCGGCGCGATCGAACATCACGAAGATAGTCGCGGTTTGTCTTGTGCCGCGACAGACCGATCACCTTTCGGTCCGCAAGTTCACACAACAACGCGATGTAGCCCTTCCGAATCGCTCCGCGAAGATCGCCGGCACGCGCAAGGCTTTCGGCTTCGTTGAAGATGTCGTTCGCGGTCTCGTCGTCCGCGATATCTTCGCCGAGAATGACGCGTTTTTTCTTCTTTGGTTTCGCGCTCCGTTTCAAATGCGGAAAGAGGAGAGGTGCGACCTTGATGATGATTAGGACCAACAGCGCGGCGAGCCCGACATAGAAAAGTACCCGCAGCACGATCGAAAGGATCTCCATCCCAGACCCCGAGCTCGCCGGTGCCGGCTTTGGAAAAACGCCTTCGAGCCATTCGAGAAACTCACGGAACCAGCGTGTAAAAACACTCTCCTCTTTCGACTCCGGTTTCTGATATTCCTCGCGGCGCAAGATCTCGGCTAACTTTTGTTTGTCCTCGTCCTTGCTTCGCCCCGCTGCACCCGGCTGCTCCAGTTCTTTCAACTTGTACTCGATCGTTGACAGATACTCTCGGATCTCCCGAATGATCGGCAAACGCACCCCATCATCCGTTTCCTTCTCCAGATCGCTTACACGTTGCAGCAGCCATTCATTTGAAGCTTCCGCCGTACCGCCGTACCATTCGATCTTCTCGCTGGCCGGAAAGTTTGCGCGGACGTACTTCGCGAGGTCTGACACGTAACTCTCACCTGCTTCTTCTTCTTCGATGTAGTATTCCGCAACTTCCGCGAGCGAGAGGGCTTCCGTGTTTCTCGACTTGTGCTGCTCAAGCGTTATCGCAAATGTGGAAACGGACACGAGTAGAAAGACGGCCGCCGAAAGGAGCGTGCGGTACAGGATCTTTTTTAACGCGTCGGGTCGGATCATTTGAGGCCGAGTGTAGTTATAGATGAACCTTGCGGTGACGGAGTGGCAGGTTGCTGCCATGTCTGTGTCGCGAGTGCGGGCTGCAACGGATTCACATAGGTATGCGGAACGGCCGGGATCTCGCCGAGACGACGTGCGGCCATCAACTCAATATCGTAACCTTCGAAACGAACACGCTCGTCGACATAGAGCAAACATAGTCCGACCATCCAAACCGGCGTCAGTAGAATAAAACTCGCCTGCCACACGAGTTGCGACGCTATCTCGTACCACGCGGGAACGATCGCTCCTTCGCCCCATGAAAAGAGTTCGACGCCCTGAGTCCAGGCATACCAAACCAGCGGGATGAATAACAATGCCAAGGCTGCGTAGGTCGCAGCCGTCGAGAAGATGAAGAGTGCGGCAAGGCGTTTTACGTTTCCGCTTGCCAGTGCGAAGCTCCTCCCGATCGACTCGAAGACTCCCTGTCCCTCGACGAGCATCACCTGCGGTACATACGCGAAACGCGACGCGATCAAAAAGAAAAGCCACGTCGTACCGAACAGCGTCGCAAGACCGAGAATGACGCACACCAGGACTGCGAGCGGCGGGATCATCGAGAGCGCCGCGATCGCGAGAAAGATCAGCATCGCGCCGATCGTGAAACCGAAATAAAAAATGATTAGCGAGGCGAATCCAAGTACGACCGTAATGATCGACGACGCTACGATCAATCCGGCAAGTCGCTGCCAGGTGTTCGAGTAAGTTTGTCGAAAAGATAGTGGTTCGGAAAAGAGGATATGTCGAACAAAGTTTCGCGACGCACCGCCCATAACGGAGAGTACAGCGACGGTCTGCGTAAACCAGATCAGGATCGAACCAAGCCAAACAAAAAGATAGTAGAACGTCAGATCGACACCGCTTATCGAGCCGCCTACCGAGAACAGCGAGCGGGAAAGAAACGTCCAGCCAACCGAGATCAA
>DATEOJ010000240.1:0-2906 GCA_035274235.1 Pyrinomonadaceae bacterium | reverse complement strand
TCAAGCGTCCGCAATGCGGCGACGAGTTTTGTGATCCCGCCTGTCTTGTCAACGAACATCCCGGTGTTTACCACACCAACTTTTACAGGCGTGTTCTGAATCGGCACCTGCGCGTTTGCGGAAATGACTGATGCAATGAATGCGAAAGAAATAAAAAGTAACGTCCTGAGTTTCATGATTGTCTCCTAGTTCTCAGAGTGAGCGTCGACGCGATTGGTTGCAAGTGGGGATGTTCGACCTCGATTTCTCTGCGTGCTTTGCGAGCTCCGCGTGAAAACCGATTTATCTCACGCAAAGCTCGCAAAGAAAGAATTCATCTTCGAGCTCGCCGCCTCTTGACTGTCTCCCGACTCCCGCCAAAGTACGCGAGGATCGCGACCGCGAGATGCGCGATGAACCAGACATTATCGACGCCGAGATTCTGATATATGTAGATGAGTATCAACACTCGCGGCATGAAAAGCCCGAGCACGACATCGGCCCACTGCGGAACTACGTTCGCCGGATACGCCGCCGGAAACATGAACAGGTAAACGAGCAGCACGACCCTTGGAAAAAAGAGCGAAAAGATCAGGAAGTAAACATCCATACGGCAACCTCTCAGCGCGTCGATTATACACTTGCTTGACTTGATGTTACGTTCCTTGCAAACTTTACGTAATTTCGTATCGACGGCTCACACGTAATCGTCTTCAACCGGCGGGCTAAACGATAAAAACTGACTTCAGAATTTGACCGGAGGTAACCTGCCGAATGGCATCGAACCTGGTTCATATCACCCGACGCGGGTTTGGCGAAACGACCCGCAAGGACCTTTGGTGGCTCGGATCACTCGCGACGTTTCTCGGCTTCTCGGCGTTCATCGTCTATTCGACGTGGGCGGCACTTCAGGGACAGCACTATTCGTTCGGTCCGTATCTTTCACCGATGTATTCGCCGCTGATCTGGGAAGCGGCGGGACAGCCGTTGTCGCATCACGCGTGGCTCGGTACGTGGCCCTCGTGGATGCCGAACATTATCCTTCCGCTCACCCCGGCGTTTCTTATCCTCTGGGCACCGGGCGGATTTCGGTTTACCTGTTACTACTATCGCGGCGCTTACTACAAAGCGTTCTGGGCCGATCCCCCAGCATGTGCAGTTGGTGAACCGCGCCACAATTATCGCGGCGAACGAAAGTTCCCGCTGATATTCCAGAACATCCATCGGTACTTTCTCTACGTCGCAATTATTTTTATCGGCGTCCTCGCTTACGACGCTGTGGTCGCGACACAATTCGCGGACGGTTTCGGTATCGGTGTCGGCACGATCGTGATGTCGCTCAACGTACTGTTGCTCGGATCGTACACGTTCGGTTGCCACTCGCTCCGACATCTCGTCGGCGGACGTTGCGACACGATGTCTGACAAACCGCTGCAGCAGAAGTTGTGGAGCTGGGTGACGGTACTGAACCGACGTCACATGCTCTTCGCCTGGATGAGTTTGTTCTGGGTCGGCTTCACGGACTTCTACATCCGAATGTGCTCGATGGGAGTCTTTACCGATTACCGACTGTTTTGATTTCGGGGGCGTAGAGGATATTAGCCGCAGATAAGGCAGATAACGCAGATTCTTTTTCTGGTTTTTATCTGCGTAATCTGCGTAATCTGCGGCTAAAGCACCGCGAGACCACGAGCTTTCGACCTGCGTGGGGCGGCAATAATTAATGACGGAATACACAACATACGAACACGACGTTATCGTCATCGGCGCCGGTGGTGCAGGTTTGCGTGCGGCGATCGAAGCATCCGCTGCGGGCGTTAGCGTCGGGCTGATCTGCAAATCGCTTCTAGGCAAAGCACACACGGTAATGGCCGAGGGCGGGATGGCAGCGGCGATGGGGAATGTCGACGATCGCGACAACTGGAAGGTTCACTTCTCCGACACAATGCGCGGCGGGCAGTACATCAACAACTGGCGTATGGCCGAGCTCCACGCGAAGGAAGCACCGGATCGAGTTCGCGAACTCGAAGCCTGGGGTGCTGTGTTCGATCGCACCAAAGACGGAAAGATCCTTCAGCGTAACTTCGGCGGTCATCGTTATCCACGTCTGGCACACGTCGGCGATCGGACCGGTCTCGAGCTCATCCGTACGCTGCAAGATCACGGAATCCATCAAGGTATTCAGGTCTACATGGAAGTCACCGTCATCGCGCTCTTGAAAGATGACGGACGCGTCGTTGGCTGCTTCGCGTACGAACGCGAGCACGGACGTTTTCGCGTCTTCAAAGCAAAGGCTGTCATCCTGGCGACCGGCGGCGTCGGACGCGCGTACAAGATCACATCGAACTCATGGGAAGGAACCGGTGACGGACACGCACTGGCGTATCACGCCGGTGCCGAACTCATCGACATGGAGTTCATTCAGTTTCACCCGACCGGGATGGTTTGGCCGCCGAGCGTCCGCGGCATCCTCGTCACGGAAGGCGTCCGCGGTGAGGGCGGTATCCTGAAAAACAACGAAGGGAAGCGGTTCATGTTCGATGACATTCCCGACAACTACAAGAACCAGACGGCGAAGGATGAAGAAGAGGGTTGGCGATACACGCAGGGCGATAAGTCGGCGAATCGTCCGCCCGAGTTGCTCACGCGCGATCACGTCGCGCGATGCATCAATCGCGAGGTGAAGGCCGGACGCGGTTCACCACATGGCGGCGTCTATCTCGACATCGCGTGGATCAAAGAGAAGCTGCCAAACGCGGCAGAGCACATCAAGAAAAAGCTGCCGTCGATGTATCACCAGTTCATGCAGCTCGCGAATCTCGACATCACGACGACGCCGATGGAGGTCGGTCCAACGACGCATTACATCATGGGCGGCGTTCGAGTCGACGCGGATACTCAGGCGTCGAACATTCCGGGTCTTTACG
>DATEOJ010000239.1:0-7923 GCA_035274235.1 Pyrinomonadaceae bacterium | reverse complement strand
ATCGTAGCCCATTATCCACGCCGGCGGTAGATGGTGTCGGGTCGGGATAAGGTCGGCGAAGCCGTAGACGGTCTGACCTCCGCGATCGAGTCGCCATGTCTGCATTGTCTGTGAATGGCCGGTCATGGTTTGAAGTTTGAGACCGTCGACGACTTCGTAGTCATCCGATTTCAACTCAAGTTGGCCGGATTCAATTACCGGCTGCCAGTTTTCCGGGAGGTAACTTGCCCGGTCGCGTTCGTGCGGATTCTGCGCGGCGTCTAACTCTGACGCGGAGACGAAGTAACGAGCGTTCTTGAATTGCGGAATGCGGATCGCGGACTGCGGATTTCGAGACGAAGAATTACCAGCGTTGTTGACCGACCCGGAATCCGCGATCCGCGATCCGCATTCCGCAATCGAAGTATTGCCGCCGGCGTGATCAAAATGTAGATGAGTGTTAACGACGATCGTTATGTCGTCGGGTGTGCAGCCGGTCCTTTCAAGCAGCGTCTCGGCAAACGGTTTCTCGCGGAAGATGCCATACATCGACGTCTGCTTCTCCGTCCATTTTTCGCCGATGCCGGTCTCGATCAGAACCTTTTCCTTCCCCGTATCGAGATAGACGCAGTTCATGTTCATCGGGATGCGGTTGAGCTCATCGGGCGGACAAACTCGCTCCCAAAGAACACGCGGGACGACTCCAAACATCGCCCCGCCGTCCAATCTGAATTCCGTATCAGGAATTATTTCTAACCGGTAATCGCCGATCTCCACCGATATTATTTCTTCTTTGTGTCGACCTTACCCTTGTCTTGCTTAGGAGCGTCCTGCTTACCGGCCGGACCACTTTCATCGCCCGGTGCAGCTGACATTTCAGGCGGCATCTGCTGTAGCTGTTTGTTCATCATCTCCTTGATCTGCTCATCGGAGACTTCCGGAACGGTGAAATCCTCGGGGACCTCAACGTGGTTTGCAGCCACAAGATCCTCAACAGCTTTCTTTTCCTTCTCTTCTTCCAGCTTCGACTTCACATAGGCCTTGACCGGCATATCGCGACCGAGCGGGTTGGTCGGATCTTTGTAACCGGTCGAGATCAGGATGTGACGGACGTCATACGTCTCGGTCGGCTGACCCTGCGCGTCCTTCGCGTCTTTGGTCTCGCCCTTTCGCTCGAGCTTGATGATGTGAAAACCAAAGTCAGTCTCGACAAGCTCCGGAGAAACCTGTCCGGGTTCCAACGCGAGTGCGGCCTGCTCGAAAGCGGGAACCATGCGGCCCTTTGGCGTGTCGGCGTAGAGCCCGCCTTTCTTTTCCTTGTTCGAAGGATCGGTATTACCCGGATCTTCCGAAAATTCATTCGCGAGTGCGGCAAAGTCTTCGCCGTTCTTCGCACGGGCGAGAATCTCTTCAGCCTTCGCACGCTTCGGAGCAACGTCCAACTCCGGATGCTCGGAGATGTACTTCGCGATGTCCTCGTCGGTGACCTTCATTTTGTCGGCCATCTTCTCCGAGTAGATGCGAGCAAGAAACTGCGCCTGCTGGAGCTTCACCTGAAGATTGATCTTGTTCTGGAGATCCTGCGTGATCTCGCCGGATGCGACCTTATCCTTGTACTCCTGATCGTAAATACCGATCTTCGCAAAGATCTCACGAGCTTGCTTCTTCTCCTCTTCCGAGATCTCGCGATCCTTCATCTGAGGATTGCCTTCTTTGAGAAGAGCGATCTTTGTGTCGAGGAATTTCTGAAACTCATGTTCCTGATTTACCGCACCAAGGCCGATCTTGTTCTTGAGCGAAGCCCAAAAGCCCTGCGGTGCCTGAGCACCTTCGCCCCAGAAACCATTGATCTGTTCTTCGGTAATGAAACCGAATGGCGGCATCGGACCTGCATCCTTGTGGATCTCGCGGTCATAGTTGACTGCAATAACCTCCGAGCGGATGTTCTTGAGCTCCTGCCGATTGTTCGGTTCGTTGGTCAGGCCTTCCCGCTGGCTCTGGCTGGCGAATGCAAGCAGCTGCTTCATGTTTTCAAGCTGCTGCTTCTTCATCTCCGGGTCTTCGGCGAAACGCTTCAGAACCATAGGATTGACCTTCGCGACGTCGGAAAGAAGCATCTCGATCTCTTCTTTCGTGATCTTGTTGAATGCGACGGACGAATGGTCGCCAACCCGATTCTTCCAGATAACCAGCCCGGCACCGATGCCCAGCACGACCAGAAGCAAAATCAGACCTTTTGTTAAGTTACTCAATGTTCCAGATCCTCACTTATAAAAACTCTATTTAGCCTGCAAAATTGCGAACGGCAATAATACCAAAAATGCGAATGACTTCCTAACTCTTGACCTGAACAAGCTCGAGCAGGACGCCCCCGGTCGCACCCGGGTGGACAAACGCCACAAGGCATCCTTCGGCCCCAATTCGGGGCTCCTCGTCGATCAAACGAGCACCCTGAGACTTTAGCTTTTCCAGGGCCGACTTTATGTCCTCGACCTCGACCGCGATATGGTGAATTCCACCGCCCCGCTTCTCGAGAAACTTCGAAATAGGGGAATCGTCGCTCGTCGGCTCAAGCAGCTCGATCCGGCTTTCACCGACCGGGAGCATGGCGACGCGGACCTTCTGGTCTTCGACGACCTCCGTATGAACGTTCTCAAGACCGAGTGAGTCTGCCCAAAACTTCAGTGCTTCGTCTATGCCCTTTGTCGCGATGCCGAGATGATTGATCTTCATTTGCCGTCGATAAGCTCCTCGACCGCCGTATAGAGGTCAGTCTCCTTGCTCGCAACTCGCCCGGCAAGCTGCTGCAATTTTGCCTCGGTCCCGTTTCGACCAAGCAGATCGTTGAGCAGACGTTCTTGCAGAAGCTCGAGCAAACGCCATCGGGCGATAGCCTGTTTTCTTGTCAAACTAGCTTCCGTCTCACTTTGAAACGCACGATACGATTCGATGGCCGTCGAAAGGTCTTCGATGCCCTTGTTTTCGGTCGCCACAGTTTTTACGATCGGCGGATTCCAGAAATCCGGCCGATGTGCGAGCGAGAGAAGCGCCTCCAATTCCTTTTGCGTGCGTAATACGCCTTCGCGGTCAGACTTGTTTATGACGAAGACATCGCCGATCTCCATGATCCCGGCCTTGATAGCCTGGATATCGTCGCCCATGCCCGGGACGAGCACGACGACCGATACGTCCGCGGCCTTCACGATCTCGACCTCGTCCTGACCGACCCCGACGGTCTCGACGATGATCTTGTTGTAGCCGGCGGCGTCGAGGATCGCGACGGCGTCGACAGTCGCGCGAGACAATCCGCCGAGATTACCTCGAGTCGCCATTGAGCGGATGAAGACGTTCTTGTCGAGCCCGAGGGTCGCCATGCGGATCCGGTCACCGAGGATCGCACCGCCCGAGAACGGACTGGACGGATCCACACAGACGATCCCCACGCGTTCGCCGCGGTCTTTATAGAAGAGTGCGAGCTTGTCGACGAGCGATGATTTGCCGGCACCCGGAGCCCCGGTGATCCCGACGATCAAAGCTTTGCCCGTTTGAGGGAAAATGCCCTTCATCAGTTCGGCCGCGTCCGGCGTGCCGTTTTCGACCGCCGTGATAGCACGCGCGATCGACCGCGGATCACCATTCAGAATCTTTTCGATGAGGTCGCTGCTCGGCATTTACTAATTCTCTTTCTTCTCCTCTATCACCGCGAGAACGGGCCGGAGCTTGTAGTTTTTCCACTCGTAGTAGTAATCGCCGCTTGATGGATAGGTTTCGCGATCGATCTGTGTTCCGGGCGTGCCGCGGACGATCACGAGGCGACTGTTCTTGCGAAAGTCGATCGGCTTTTCGTAGTAATCGCCGTTCTCATCATCGCCGACCGCGACCCCGCCGATCGGTTCCGGGAAGTAAACCCGGCCAGTGCGAGCGTCGATGATCGCAGCGGATACGCATCCGGTGCCGCAACCCCATCCGGTCAGTATGAATCGACCGGCGAACGTGACGCGTCCTCCACGCAAAGCTGCGGTCAGACGAGTTCGAAAGCCAGACGCTCCCGGACTATGCTTGAAGTCGATCGCCCGGGCCGTCACCTTCTCGACCTTGGCGGAATACCGACTGAACGACGGAACTTGCGCCTGCATCGACACGACGACGCCGAGGAGCAAAAGGCAGCAGGCCACGATCCGTTTCATAAGCCGCAATTTTCGCATCATTCGCGGGAAAACAAAAAACGACCGGGTCTTCTTCGGTGACGTTGCTCTTCTTTGCGACTTTGCGGCTTTGCGGGAACCCATTCCTAAGAGCCTCCGAGCCTCATAGCCTCAGAGCAAATGTCTCGTGCGGGGCACGGATCGAGATCGTGCAAGCTTGGGTTCCCGCAAAGCCGCAAAGTCGCAAAGAAAGTGTTGCAAAGGGAGCTCGAAACGGAAAAGGCTGCCCTTGTGGACAGCCTCATTCGACCAGCTTGTTCTTGTGCTTTACATTTGTCCTTCATCGGCCGAGGGGCCGTAAATCGACGGGACAGCAATGTCGTTTAAGCGAAGATAGACGGAGAGCTGGCCCCTGTGGTGGATAATGTGATTCATCACGAACGAACGCATCACCGCCACCTTCGGCATCGTGAAGTAAACCGTCTCGCCATTCTTCATCGTCCAGTTTTCCATGAACCGCTCGTCGGACGATGCCTTGAGCGCCGCGATCGCTTCGCCGACATTCTTGTCCAGAAATTCGAGCAACTCTTCGTTCGTCTTAGGCTCGAATGGTTTGTAATCCATTTTCGCGAAGTCGAGCTCGGGGTGCTCCATCGTCGGCGGTGTCCAGCCGAACATCTCTGCGACATGACTCGCCAGACGGCCAAATGCCATCGATTTCTCATGCGGCTTCCAGTCGAACTTATCGGCCGGGATACGCTCGAGTACGGTCCGTGTTACACCTGCTTCATGCTCCATCTCAGCGACGAGCGCGGTAGCGATATTGTTTGAACTAACTCCGGTAGAACTCATAAAAGACCTCACTCCTTTTTTGAATTTTTAAGTTGGACGAAGATAGTAGCGCAGCTGTTTCATGGATGCAACAGAAACTTAGCCGTGGGCTATAACGGGCGGTATCGCCGGCGTTATCCCGTGGTCGAGACGCGATAATCACACGCTGAGAACTTTCTCTAGCGCCGCACCACCCGCTCACGCAGGCGGTACAGCCCTTCGTCGCTTACAGCTGTTTCAGCAGGTGTTTCGCGATCACTATCCGCTGGATCTCCGACGTCCCTTCGCCGATCGTGCAGAGTTTTGAGTCGCGCCAGTACTTCTCGGCCGGGTAGTCCTTCGTGTATCCGTAACCGCCGTGGATCTGGACCGACTCTTCCGATACTCGAACCGCGGTCTCCGACGCGTAAAGTTTCGCCATCGCCGACTGCTGCGTCGTCTTCTTGCCCGCATCCTTCATCGACGCAGCTTGAAGCGTCAGCAGACGTGCGGCTTCGATCTGCGTCGCCATGTCGGCGAGTTTGAACTGGATCGCCTGGAATTCGGCGATCGCTTTTCCAAATTGCTGACGCTCCTTCGCATACTTCACGGCGGCTTCGTACGCCCCTTGCGCAATACCGACTGACAAAGCCGCGATCGAGATCCGACCGCCATCGAGCACCTGCATGCATTGGAAGAAACCTTCGCCTTCGCTACCAAGCAGGTTCTCCTCGGGGACGTAACAATCTTCAAAAACAACGGACGCCGTTTCCGACGCCCGCATTCCGAGCTTGTTCTCCTTCTTGTCCGAGCGAAAGCCTTCCATCGACTTGTCGAACACGAAAGCCGAAATGCCGCGATTGCCTTTTGATTTATCGGTCACGGCGACAGCGACGAGCGTCTGGCAAGCGATCGCGTGAGTGATGAAGTTCTTCGACCCGTTAACTTTCCAACCGCCGTTCGAGCGAATCGCGTTGGTCCGCGTGCCTGCAGAATCGGAACCTGCTTGCGACTCGGTCAGCCCCCACGCACCGAACGACTCACCCTGAACCAGCGGTACAAGATATTTCTGCTTCTGCTCTTCGCTTCCGAACGTGTAGAGATGATTCGAGCAAAGCGAGTTGTGAGCCGCGACCGAAAGCGCGACCGCACCACAAACGCGACCCAGTTCCTCGATGATGGTTGCGTACTCGACATAGCCCATCGCGGCTCCGCCGTATTCCTCGGGAAACAGAACGCCGAGCAATCCCAGCTCTGCGAGTTTCGGACGAAGCTCGTCGGGGAAATGCTGTGTCTCGTCCCACTCCAACGCGTTCGGAGCGATCTCGCTCTCGGCGAACTCGCGGACACTATTCTTTATCTGAAGTTGTTCTTCGTTTAGCTCGAAATTCATATGGTTACGTACCACGAAAGTCTATCTTTTACGCCTCGGGGTGTAAATCCGCAAAGAATTTTCATATCTTTCGCTTCTGTTTTCGCTTAAGATAACGCTCACCCGATTCAGTTCGCACGTCGAGGGAGGCCTGCCGGAAGTATGAGAAAGTTTGATCGACTCGTGGGTATAGCCTTACTGCTATCTGTGTCTTCGATCGCGGGGTTAGCACAGCAACAACAAGCAGCCGCACCCGTATCGAAAGGCGTCGCGCTCGAAGTTACTTACTTCAAAGGCCGGATCCTTGCCTACCAACGGATCGGGCAATGGACGTGGTACGAACTTTTTCAACGGCCCGACGACTGGAAGGTACGCGAAGGCGAACTGCCCGTGGCGGCCGTTCGGATCTCTCCGCGATATGAAGACGGGGTCGTGAAAGTTCGCATCAGCGTCCTGCGCGGAAGGAATCACGAGACTGAAGACTTCGTCGCGCAATACACCGTTTCGGCTGAGAAGAAATCGGTTGTCGATGAACTGACCGCGGTAGGCGTAGTCCCGTTCGAACTGCAACTTGTGCGGGCACCGACGACCGTTGCCGATCCGCCGACTGTCGTGAATAGAACTAAGTCGATCGATGTAAGCGTCGCTCCCAGCGAATCGACGTTGCCCACTTTCAAGGTGCGGTTTCTGAACAACTCAACAAAAGCAGTTGTAGCAATGGCTTATCACGCGGCTATAGAGGGCGTGAGAAGAAGAACCGCAGCGCCGCGAAATGAAGACGGCAGTCCGATCATTAAGCCTGGTGAGCCGTATGAGTTTACGATGCTGTATCCAATGAAGGTCTCGCCGGTATCGACCGGTGAGGTGCCACCCGCGATGACGGGTCTCGTCATGAACATCGAGACGGTGATCTTCGCGGACGGTACGTACGAAGGCGACGCGCTACCAGCCGCTAATTATTTCGGTCTTGTCGCGGGTCAAAAAACACTGCTTCGAGCGTTCTTAAGAGTTGTGCAGTCGAAGGAATTCACCAACTCACAGGCAGACTTCAACGCTGCCATCAATTCGGTTAACGTCGACGGAGCCATCGCGGAGATCGTTCAGAGATTCACGCTGAACGCGGACCAAGGGAAAGATGTTCGCGCAGCGTTCGACGTTGGAAGGGGGAGCGCCGTGAAGTTGTTTCGCAACAATCAATCCGAACCCGCTGCGGCTCTGGCCCAACTTCTTCAAAAGCGGATCGATAGTTTGCCCTGATTGTCTTGTCTCTGCGCTCTTAAGTAGACTCTGCTTATGGAGTGGCAAAAGAACATCCTCACAACCGACGCCGCGATCGCTGATCTGTTGAATCACACTAAGCGGATCGCCGTGCTTGGGATCAAACCCGAATCACATTCATCGCAACCGGCGTTCTATGTCTCGAACTACATGCAGAACGCGGGATTCGAGATCATCCCGGTTCCTGTTTACTATCCAGACGTCACTGAGATCCTTGGTGAGAAAGTCTATCGCGACCTGCGCGATGTGCCGGGCGAGATCGATATGGTGAATGTCTTTCGACGGGACATCGATATTCCGAAACACGTCGATGAGATCATCGAAGCAAAACCAAAGTCC
>DATEOJ010000238.1:0-8381 GCA_035274235.1 Pyrinomonadaceae bacterium | reverse complement strand
AAGCGTTGACTCACCCTCGCGTGGCGTGAGTTCGATGAGCTCACTTTTCTCAAGCCCGTGAAATACTAATTGCGACGCCACTGCGTACTGATCGGATGGGAACGCACCTTTTTCAATGACAATCTTTCGTCGACTACCTGACGGGCGATAGAACGAGACCATCATCAAGTGCAGATTTACGGTGAGCGAATTCATCACGACCGTCTCTATAGCTTTTGCACCGACAACGCGCGCCATTTTTTCAGTTAGAAGTTCGTGATAGGGAAGCCACGGATGCTTCGCGTGCATATGTCCCTCAACGGCGAGCTTCTCCCAGTCGTTCAACTCCTGCACGACATAGTCGCGCGTTGTTCGAGGCTGCAGACCGAGCGAGTTTCCGGTGAAGTAGATCGCATCGGTACCGTCGACAGTTTTCGGTATGAAAAATTTTTCGCGTGAACCTTTCAGAGTATCGAGCGTATCCATCTCACCGGCAAAGTCCGGAGACGCTTCGAATTTGAACGGTGATGGAATCGTCATTGCGTTTGAATTGAATTTAATGGATAACGAACGATTTTGAAAATGCGACTCGACGTGTTTTTTTTACGGCTTGTCACATTAGTTGTTAATTATTTTATCCGAGGAGCGTTGATACATATGACGCGAATAATTCGCGTAACCAAGCGGAGGCACACTCCGTCATTTCATACATAAGGAGAAAAAGTAATCATGAAAAAGTTCATCCAGATATTCTCGCTTTTTGGTCTTCTTGTAGTTTTCGGTACGATCTCAGCCAGCGCACAAGCGTCCCTCGGAACTGAGGTGGAAATCCCATTTGCCTTCAATGTTGGCGGTCACTCATACGAGGCCGGCAGCTACATCATCAAAGTCGATCGCCGCATCTCCGGTGCTTCGACGCTCTCGATCCGCGACACGAAAAATGACGAACAGCAAACCGTTCTTCTCAACTCCAACGGCGAAGCCGGCACTGGCGAAGTCAAACTCGTTTTCGACACAGTCGAAGGCCGTCGCTATTTGAGCAAGGTTCGCACGCCGGAACGAACCTATGGTGTCTACAAGTCGAAGGCTGAGAAGGACGCCGCGAAAGCACGAACCAGTAAGTCAGTATCGGAAGGCGCCGGCAGCGACGGTTCGTCATTGTTTTAATCAGGGTTGATGCTTTGGTCGAGAGGCTGTCGTGAAAACGTCAGCCTCTTTTTTATTTGGATACGATCTGTGCGCAATGCTCGGACAAGAGTTTCCACAAACCGCTTCGACTCACGAACACCAGACCGCAACGCTGATCGTCATTTATCACTTCCTTTCCATAAGTGCCGCGACCTTTCCAACGACTACTGACAACTGCCACGCGATCGTCTGCCGCGAGAACCGTGACCTCGCTTCGTTCGACAAATGTCAGCTTGTAATCGGGCGATGCGAGAAACTCGAGCGTCTTCTTTCGATCGGTAAGGCCGCCGGTCGAGCTGAAGTAAACATACTCGTCCGCGAGGATATTCGATACGCCGTCGACGTTCTTCTTATTCCAGTTGTCGTCGTAACTTTTCACGGCGCGATTGATCGCATCGTTGGCTTGTCCGTAAATGGCCGGAAGAAAGATCAGGATCGCGAAAAGAAATCTAAACGTCTTCATGCTGAAAAACTCCCTTTTCTAAATTGAGCCAATTGAGCGCCGCCCCGTGCATCAGCATCGACTTGATCGTGTCATCGAAATGCATCGAGTCGATCATGCTTCCTGGTCGAGCTTCGCCAAGCGGGAATGGGTAGTCGGTCCCGAGTGCGACTTGATCCGCTCCGACGAGCTTGATCAGATAATCGAGCTTTGCCGGTTCATGCACCAGCGAGTCGAAGTACATACGGTTGAGATAACGTCGCGGACTATGGGGGTTGTCTAAGGCACAAAGATCGGGACGAACGTTGAAGCCGTGATCAATGCGTCCGATCGTCGCCGGGAACGAACCGCCGCCGTGTGCGAAACAAATTCGAAGTCGGGGGAGTCGTTCGAGAACTCCGGAAAAGATCAGCGAGCAGATCGCGCGCGAAACCTCGGCGGGCATTCCCACCAACCACGGCAGCCAGTATTTTTGCATGTCGGCTTCACCCATCATTTCCCACGGGTGGACGAAGATCGCCATGCCGAGTTCTTCACATGCAGCGAAGAATTCAAAGAACTGCGATTCGCCGAGATTGAGTTGGTTGATGTTCGTTCCGATCTGCACGCCGGTGAGCCCGATCTGTTTGCACCGCTCAAGCTCGACGATGGCGTGTTTCGGGTCCTGCATTGGAACGGTTCCGAGCCCGACAAAGCGAAGAGGGAATTCTGTCGCAATATCGGCGATATGATCGTTGAGAAACTTCGAGATCTCGATCCCGTCTTCCGGTTTTGCCCAATAGCTGAACATCACGGGGACCGTCGACAGCACTTGCACACCGACACCATGCTCATCCATCTCCTCGATGCGCTTCACCGGTTCCCAACAATTGTCTTCGATATCGCGAAATTGTTTTCCGTCGTCGCGGACCATGTGTGCCGAACACGGCGAGTAGTGATCGAGCTTGATGAAGCCGCCGTACCCGAATTTGTCTTTCCAGTTAGGAATGTCGCGCGGAAGAATATGTGTATGGACGTCTATCTTGAGCATCCCGAATATTCTATTCGGATTCTGTGTTGTATGCACCGGACCCGTGGCGGCCGGCAGGCGTTTTTAACGCGGATTGAACGGATCAAGCGGATTTGAACGGATAGGAAACTATTCTACCGGAGCGATCAGCCATCCGCGCTGCGTAGCTTGATCAGATCCGTTCTAATCCGTTCAATCCGTCCGATCCGTGTTCAGAACGCCTGTCGCAAACCTCAATTCATGATGGGATTAATTGGTGAAGCGGCGATCTCACCCGGCCGCTGCCCGGGAAACCATGCGTCGAGGTCGGCTTGTTGATGGACGCTTCGGGGTTCGGTGATTCGAGCGCCGTCGGCGAAGTAGATGATCGTCATCGCTTCACGCATTTTGTCCGACAAGTTTGGCCCCGCGGAATGGATCGTCCACCCGAGATGAAATGTCGCATCACCCGCGCGCATAGCAGTGGCTTTTGAGATCGGGAAACCGCGGTCATCGACGTAACGAGCCAGGATCTCTTCACTCTCATCCGAGATCTCGACGTTGTCGACCGCTCCCGAGATGTGCGACCCCGAAGCAAACGTGATCATTCCCATCTCGTCATCGATGTCGACGAGCGGCATCCACATCGTGATCATCTTGTCGGTGTCGAGTGGCCAGTAGTACATGTCCTGATGCCAAGGCGTGTGGCCGCCGCCCGGTTCTTTGAACAGCGCCTGGTCATGATAAAGACGAACCTTCTCGACGCCGAGAAGATCGGCCGCCACTTGCGCAAACTTTGTCTCGAATACGAATCGCTTTACAGCGTCGCCCTTTGTCCAAAGGTTCGTTATCTGAAGGAACGCCTTTCCGTATGTGTCGCGATCATCGAGATCGCGGAACTCGGTCGTGAGGTGGGTAACAGCGTCGCGAATCGACTTTCGGTGAACTGCAAGTTCGTCAGGTGGTATCAGTCCGCGTAACAATACATGACCGTCGCGGTCGAGATCCTCTTTGTTACCAGATTGCGAGTCAGGCCGCATCCTTACAATTCGCGGGTCCAGAAATCGGGGTACTCGGCTGCGATACCGTGCTCGTCGACAGTAATATCCTTTTCAAACCCCGTCGAGCTTCGATAGTTATAGATCGACTCAGCCTTTCGCGTATAGGTTTGCTCAAGCGACTCCAGCTCGAACGAAGGAAACCGAAGCCACGCCGCCCGAACCGGTGCTCCATCACCGACCTTGAGCCCGGTTCGTTTGATCGGCAGAAGGTTTGTTACGGGACTGAAGTTAAGATCGACATCGACACAACCCTCGACTGCCGGAACTTCTTCTCCGTTCATATGCCAAACATCGCCCTCGATCTCGAGCTCGATCGCGACGACGTCGTCCCCGACAAACCCATCGACTGTGACAAAACTCGTACGCCATTCAGGATCGCACTCGATCAGATACTCGAGCCGGCAAGGCTGTCCCTCAAAAAGGAAAACGCACGAGCCATCGATATACCAACCTTCCTCGCCCTCGTAGATTCGAACTGCCTCGTGACCGGGCATGTCCAGTCGACGCCAGAGAACGCTGATTCCGTCTTGTAGTGAGTCGGTCATTTGGTAAGTATGAGATCGAGCTGAAAATATTCACCCGTGTCATCCTGCTCGATCTTCATCGAACCGGTCACGCCTTCAAAGTCGCCGGTACCGGAACCCGGCACTACATCGCCATATACCGGTCCGCCACCATCGGTATCGCGAATCCCGCTGTGCATCACGACAAACGAACCTTCGCGGTCGCCGATCTTTCCCGTGATGCGTTCGATCGCCGTGTAGCCGCCGGATTGTACCGGAGTTAGATACAGGATCGCGTTCGCGACGCTAGTTGCATCCATCTCGCCCGAAAACTGCTTCCGAATCCGAGCACGCGCGATATCGGCGATCTCGTCATTCTCGTCGGGTGCCCGTTCCCACTCGGTGACCTTAAAAGGCGCTCTCAAGCTCAAGTTCATATGTTTGTTAGCTGATAACAGGCGGCGGTTGCATCACGGCTCCGCAACTCTTGCACGTTCGAAGATCTTCGGAACCGTAGAACTTCTCGAATACACCCTGGAACTGGTTAACGATATCGGTAAGTTGGAAATACTCTTCGTAGAGTTTGTTGTTGCAGTTCTCGCAGAACCAGAGGAGCCCATCGAGCTCGCCGTCGTGACGTTTGCGTTCGATCACAAGACCCACAGTGTTTTCGCCACGGATCGGATTGTGCGGAACTCGGGGAGGTAGTAGAAACATCTCGCCCTCGCGGATCGCGACCTCAACCGGCTTTCCGTCTTCCTGGATCTGGACCTTGATATCGCCCTCGAGTTGGTAGAAGAGTTCCTCGCCCTCGTCCCAGTGATAGTCCTTTCGCGAATTCGGTCCGCCCACGACCATCACTATGAAGTCGTCGTCGGCATAGACGCACTGATTTCCGACCGGCGGCTTTAGAAGATGCCGGTGCTCATCGATCCACTGTTTGAAATTGAACGGTCTGCGAATCGTCATTCAGGTCTATCTCAAAAAGCGCGAGGCTTGTACTCCAGTAATGTCTTGGTATCGTCGGCGATTCCTCGGAGACTACATTGCCGACTAACTTGAACCCGATGTTCTGGTAGTAGTCTACCAGCTTCCTGTTGTCGCTCCACGTATCCATTCGAATGAACCGCAGCGAATTTTCACGAGCGTGTTCGATCGACCATGCGGTTATGTTTCGGACATAGCCGCGTCCGTGAAACTCCGGACCTGTTACGATACGGTGAATATATATTGCCGACTCGTGCGAGTGTTCGCCCCAGAGGATCGGGTCGGAGTAGGTCACTATGAAGATGCACGCGATCTCGGCGGCTTCGGTGATCTTCCAAAGCCGCCTCTCTGTAATCTCCGCAGCGACCTTCTCTTTGTCGAACCCAAGCCAGCCCTTACCAAACACTTTCCGCTGAAACACGGCGGCGTAGTCGTAGAGACCCATTACCGTGTCGAGATCGGCGGGGATGGCGTTGACGATTTCCATTTAGATGGCGGATTGCAGTTCGTTATTAGTCATTGGTCATTGGGCGTTCGTCGTCAGTCATTAGTCGTCAGTCATTAGTCGTCAGTCATTAGTCATTAGTCATTAGTCCATAGTCGTCGGTCATCTTCTTGGGCCGCGTAGCGGACAGATGCTTTTAGCCGTGGGTGAAGGCCGAAGGCCGGAGCCCACGGTAACGATCGAGAACACGACTTGCCGCGTCAGCGGTAGGTGCACAGCGAGAGTGGTATTGGTGAACACGATCGACGTACCGAAGGAATTCGGCGCGGTGCACTTGCCGCTGACGCGGCAACGTCGTGTGTCGTCGCGTTACCGTGGGCTCCGCCCTCCGGGCTTCACCAACGGCTAAACGCATCTGTCCGCTACGCGGCCGAAGACCAAAGACCAAAATCAAAGACCAACGAACAACGAACAACGAACCCGTTCCGATCCGATTCTATAACTCCGCGAGTTTTTGCACTGTCCGCCAATTCCGCGCGGTAGTCGAGAGTTTGAGTTTCTTTTCAATGAAGCCCTTTCCCAGGAGCACGCTGTCGGCGACGCCGAGTCTGAGATGGCAATAGATCTCGCGACCGTCGACGACGATCTTCTCGTCATCGCTCTGCTGTTCGAGAAGAAGCTTCTCCTTATCGGCGGGCATCTCGTCCTTCATGAAGAGTACATGCATCTCTTTATGACTCTCGTACTTTCCTTTGAACGGATCCTTGGCGACGATCCTGTCAATATCCGATTGCTCGCGCACCATAACGCTTATGTTGCGGCCGATCATCGCCTCGACCGACTTCTCGATCTTCTCCGAGAGTTTCTTTTCAGAAGATTTATTTATATCGAAAGCGAGGTTTCCGCTGTTGATATAGCTGACGACATTCTTAAAGCCGAGCTTCTCAAACTCGGCCTTTAATGCGTCCATTCTGATCAGCGTGTTTCCGCCGACGTTTATTCCGCGGAGTAGCGCGATGTATCTCATAAAGTCGCAGCGTGAAAAAGTGAAAAGGTGCCAACGTGAAAAGGTGAAAAGGTGAAGGGAACTTTCACCTCACGCCCTTACTTTTTCACCTTTTCACTTTTGCCTTTTTAGCTTCTATTGCATATCGATCACAAATCGATAACGAACATCCGACTTGATCGTGCGGTCGTATGCTTCTTCGATCCGGTCCGGGGTGATCACCTCGACATCGGCCGTAACATTGTTGGCCGCGCAGAAGTCGAGCATCTCTTGCGTCTCGGGAATTCCGCCGATCAGCGAACCCGCCAGGATACGATTGCCCATGATCAATGAACCCTGGTGAAACATCGTCGGTTCGGGCGGAACGCCGACCACAACCATCGCGCCCTCGAGCCCGAGACAATTGATATATGGCATCAGATCGTGCGACGCCGACACCGTGTCGAGGATTAGGTTGAACGAGTTTGCGAGAGCACCCATCGCCTCCGGATCTTTGCTGATCACAAAGTTGTCGGCACCGAGTTTCTTCGCGTCCCCTTCCTTGCCCGGTGACGTCGAGAATACTGTCACCTCCGCACCCATCGCCTTGGCGATCTTGACGCCCATGTGACCGAGACCGCCAAGACCGACGACTCCGACCTTCTGTCCCGGACCAACCTTAAAACGCTTCAGCGGTGAGTAGGTCGTGATGCCGGCGCAGAGCAGCGGTGCGAGACCCGAAATGTCCCCCGTCGCATTCGACTTCAACGCATACTTTTCATCGATGACGTACTTGTTCGAGTAGCCGCCGTACGTCGGTGTCACACGGTCCATCTCGGTTCCGTTATACGTGAACGCCGCGTGCTTGATGCAATACTGCTCGAGCCCGCTGGTACACGGCTGACACACGCGACACGAATCGATAAAGCAACCGATACCGGCGACATCACCGACCGCAAACTTCGTCACCGCATCGCCGACTTGCGACACCCGCCCGATGATCTCGTGACCGGGTACCATCGGATACGCCGCCGGCATCAGATCAGGCCATTCGTTCTTTGCCTGATGAATATCCGAGTGGCAAATGCCGCAGTAAAGAATGTCGATGAGAATGTCGTTCGCGCCGACGGCGCGGCGTGTGAATTCGAACGGTCCAAATTTCGCGTCGGGACCATTAGTAGCAAATCCCTTCGTTGCAATTGCCTTTGTTTCGGCTGCTATCATGTTTTCTCCTTTTACTTACTAAACATCTCTTATTCGATCGTTGCGATCACTTTCAACTCGATCGCGATCGGCGTGGGAAGGGAATTGATCTCGACGGTCGTTCGGCACGGCCGGTTGTCGGGAAAATGTTCGGCGTAGACGCGATTGTATGTCGCGAAGTCGTCCTTCATGTTGGTGAGAAAAACAGTGACGTCAACGATCTGACCCCATGACGAACCGGCGTCCTCGAGAATGTATCTAACATTCTGAAAGACCGAGCGACATTGCGTCTCGATGTCGTATGAAGCGATCTCGCCGGCATCGTTCAGTTCGACGCCAGGGATCTGTTTCGTTCCGCGTTCCCGCGGTCCGACCCCGGAGAGGAACAAAAGATTTCCGACACGTCGTGCGTGTGGATAGAGGCCAACCGGTTCCGGTGCGCGAGAGGATTCGATTACGTCGGGCATAGCGATATTCTTACGGCCTGCGAATCTATTTATGCGATATCATCGAATCATATCGGAAGACAGAGGATTTATGAAATCAGCACTTTTACGAGTTTGTAACGTGGCGATCCTTCTTACCCTCGCGGCATGCGTG
>DATEOJ010000237.1:0-8542 GCA_035274235.1 Pyrinomonadaceae bacterium | reverse complement strand
AGTGCGTTCGGTCGATGCGGAGACTGCTGCGTCGATGCTGCAGCAGTCGAAGAAGGTGATCATCGTTCCGGGTTACGGACTGGCGGTCGCACAAGCGCAGCATTCGCTAGCGGAGGTTGTGAAGATCTTGAAAGCTGCTGGCGTAGAAGTGAAGTTCGCGATCCATCCTGTCGCGGGTCGTCTGCCGGGTCACATGAACGTCCTTCTCGCCGAGGCGAACATTCCTTACGACATAGTCTTCGAGATGGACGAGATCAATCACGAGTTCCCTTCGACGGACATCTCATGGGTGATCGGTGCAAACGACATCGTCAACCCATCCGCTCTCGACGACCCCGCATCGCCGATCGCCGGTATGCCGGTGCTTCACGTCTGGGAAGCGCGCGACACGATCGTCATGAAACGCTCGATGGCGTCTGGATATGCGGGTGTCGATAATCCGTTGTTCTATAAAGAGAACACGTTGATGCTGTTCGGTGATGCGAAGAAGGTCGTGGATGAGATATTGACGGCGATGCGGGGTTAGTCTTCGGACTTTGGCTGTTCCGGTCACAGGCAGTACCGCCTGCGTTAGCCGGTGGTGCGGCGCTTGTGATGGATGGATCCGGATAACTCGAGTCTCGACCACCCGCTAACGAAGGCGGTACTGCCTATCTCGGTTAGCCGCTCCTCACAGCGACGGAACGGCCGAGTTTCGCACAGTCAAAACAACGACCTAATCCATCCCCCATCCACAGCAATCGAGCTCCCGGTGATATAACTCGCACGCTCCGAAACGAGGAACGCCGCAAGCGCTCCAAACTCGTGCGGCGAGCCGAGTCGCTTCATCGGTATCTCCGCTTCCCAACGTGCACGGATCGCAGATGCGTCGACACCTTCGCGGGCGGCGATCGTTTGAGCGAGTTCTTCGACACGCTCGGTCGCGGTATATCCTGGCAGGATGTTGTTGACCGTCACGCCATACTCGGCCACTTCGTTCGCGAGCGTCTTTGCAAAACCGGTAACACCCGCACGCACGCTGTTGGATAGGATCAGATTGTCGACCGGCTGTTTTGCGGCGATCGATGTGACGTTAAGAATGCGTCCCCAACGCCGTTCCTTCATCCCCGGCAGCAGAAGACGTGTCAACTCGACAACACTAAAGAGCAAACCGTTCACGGCCTGATCCCAACTTTCACGACTCAATGACTCAAACGGTCCGGCCGGTGGGCCACCGGTGTTGGTAACAAGGATATCGACCTGACCAAAACGCGCGATCCCTTCGTTGACGATTCGTTCCAGATCACTCGCGTTCGAGAGATCACCGGCGATGCCGAGGACATCCACACCCGTTCGTTCGCGAATCGAGTCGCAGGCCTCGTCAAGGCGCTCCTTACCGCGAGCGCAAATTACAAGCGACGCTCCCTCGGTCGCCAACTCGTCGGCGACCGCTCGACCAAGACCCTGACTCGCCGCTGCGACCAACGCAACTTTGCCTTTTATGCCGAGGTCCATTATTTCTCGCGAAGATAATCGTCGGTCTTGTCGAGCCAATCCTGACGCGGCGGACTGAACACGTCGACATCGAGCGTGTCTTCCAGAGCTTCGGCCTTATGCGGAACGTGCGATGGAATGACAAGCACTTCACCGGCCCGGACAGTAACTTCTTCTTCGCCATTCTCGCCGATCCAGAAATGCAGAGCTCCCTCGAGAATGTAGGTCAGCTGTTCGTTCTCGTGCGAGTGCTTCGGCACAACGCATCCCTTGTCCAGGTAGACATGGGCCAGCATCATTCGATCGGCCGTCACCAAACGTCGCGACAGTGAGTCGCTCAGCTTTTCCTTCGGCATATCGTCCCACCGATACAGTTTCGTTTGTTCCATAAGAGGTTCAATCCTCCATCTCGATCAACGCCAGTCTCTCGACCACATTTCCCTTCTCGAGATGCTCCTCAATGATCTCCGGCACGTCCTCCGCCTGGACCTGGCCGTACCAGACTCCTTCCGGATAAACCAAAACGGCGACGCCGATCGAGCAAAACCCGACCGACCCGCATTCCGTCAGTACGATCTCGCCCATCGGATTGCGGCCCTTCGATTCCTTTCCTTGCCGGATTCCCTTCTCTTCAAGTATCCGCTCGAACTCGGCCTTAACCTCCGCCGCCCCGACCTGTGAGCACGACTTCCCGGTGCAGACGAAAACGTGTCGCTTGATCGGTGCATTCATCACCGGTGCCAGCTTCTCGAGCTGGTCTTGGTCTTCTATGAATTTGGGTTTGGCCATGTTTCAGCTTACTCGTGTCCGAAAAGTCGGCGCGCTTAGAGCGAAGAAATCCGAAATCCGCAATCCGAAATCCGCGATCCGAACCGCCTTTTTATTTTGCCACGAACCCTGCTGCGTTTGCATCGAAGAACCCGACGCTTCGTGGTAGAATCTCGTTTCGACTTTGCCGGATAGCGGGCCTCATCCCGCGTGGCCGCGAAGCACGGACCGCTGCGGGCACGTTACGCTCGCGTTTTAATGGCAGGAATTATCGTTCACATTGAGGTCGGCTCGGAGAAATCGACCGAGGTCTTTTCGCAAGAGCGTTTGACCATCGGTTCGATCGAAGAGTGCGACCTTCAGATCCAGACCTCACAAGTCCCGGTCGCCGGGATCTGGATCGAACTCGAAGATACCGAGGGCGTGTTTCGCCTGATCAGGTTCGCTCCCGAGATCACACTCACTTTGAACGATCAGCCGATCCGGCGTTACATCGCACTCAACGACGGCGACCTCCTAAAGATAGACGGCACCGACATCTCGTTCTCTTTCTTTGCCCCGTCACAAAAACCGTCGCTTATACGAACCAAGCGCGACCTCCCACATGTCGCACAGTTTATCGAATCAGCCGCGCTCGATGCGGCGACGTCGCCAAAACGCGATGACGCGAAGGCGTTCCTTCGGGAGTTCTCGCGCGAGCTGATGCGCGAGATCAGTTGGACGACGAAGGCGATCATGCTTGTGCTTTCGGTCGGATTCATCACCGGCGTTCTCTATCTCGGTTACGCGGTGAGCCATGAGCTGCGCGAGAACCGCGAACAGGCGGAGCGTCAGAACAACATCATCGAACAACTGGAGAAGCAACTCGGCGTCACGAACAATCAGCTTGGCGATCTCGAGAAAGCGAACTCGGACATCATCCGCACAGTATCTCTCGCGCAGAATCTCCGCGTGGACTACGGCAGTGGAGTTTGTCTGATCGTCGGCGTATATGACCTGGTGGATCGAAGCAACGGCAGAGTTCTGCGTTACCCCGATCCACAATCGTTGCGCGCGAATCCGTACGAACCGGCACCTGCACAGGACGAGGCGGGTCCCCAGAACACACCGGGGACGGCGATCGGTCTGACGACTGAGGGTAATGGTAGTCCGGTCGAATACGATTTTATCGGAACGGGATTTCATGTCGGAAACGGTTACATCGTGACGAATAAACACGTGCTTCAACCGTGGACCGAGGATGACCTCGTCAAACAGATGATCCGCGACTCGAACGGTCGGGCTCGTGTGAAACGACTTGTCATCTACTTCCCGAATTATCCGCAGCCGTTTCCGCTAAAGGTCCGCGAGTCGGGCGGACGTGAGGACGTCGCTGTCGCGACGATCGATCCGGCCGCGCTTCCACAGGATCTTCCGGCTCTTCCACTCGAGACCGATTCGGAAGCATCGACGATCGGTAAGACCGTCGTGACGATGGGTTATCCAAGCGGTCCGGATCGTTTGCTCGCAATGGTTGACGACGACGAAGCCAAGTCGATCAACACGCGATTCGGCAACTCGCGTCAGAACCTGATCAATTTTCTTGCCCAGTCGCGCAAGATCGTTCCGCTGACGACGCAGGGTTCGATAACCGATCTCGATACCCGCCGAATCGTCCACGACGCACGAACCGCCGAAGGCGGATCCGGTGCGCCGCTGTTTGGTCAGACGGGTAAGGTGATCGGTGTGAACTTTGGTGTGTTCACGGAAAACACTGCGGCTAACATGGCGGTCCCGGTTAGGTTTGCGATTGAGTTGCTAAAACGTGCCGGTTGGCAGTCGCCGGAAGAGATAAAGCAGAAGGAAGGCCAGGTGGCGTCGGCGAATGCGAACGTTGCGCCAGGGCAATGACTGGAGCGCAAGCGTCTCGCTTGCAATCGTCGCGATTAACGACGGATGTAGACTGGAGCGCAAGCGTCCCGCTTGCAATCGTCGCGATTAGCGACGGAAGTAGACTGGAGCGCAAGCGTCCCGCTTGCAAAATGGTCGCACCAGCGACGTAGATGGACCGCGGGGAGAAGGAAGGTATGAATGACCAACTACAATTTTCTCCCAAAGGGATTAAAGTCAGATCTCGGGTGGTATAAACGCAACTTGCCGCACTTCGATGGAGGCGAGATTCCCCAGTTTTTAACCTTTAGGTTATTTGACTCATTACCTCAATCCGTTCTTCAGCAATTTCGTGAAGAAACTGAAGGCCAAGGTAAGGCAGGAGAGGCGATTTTCCGGAAGAATGTCGAGAAGTATCTCGACAACGGGTACGGTCAATGCTTCTTGAAAAATCGGGACGTCGCTCAGATTGTGGCGAACAGCCTTAGGTTTCATGACGGTGCAAAATACTTACTTGACTCATGGGTGATTATGCCGAATCACGCGCATATTCTCGCGACTCCGTTTCCAGGAATCGAGTTGAGTGAGATAGCTCATTCGATCAAGTCGTATACTGCTCACGAGGCCAACAAAGTGCTTGGACGCACGGGCCAGTTTTGGCAACATGAGCCTTTTGACCGTTATATTAGGAATTCCAGACATTACTGGAATGTTGTTAGATACATTGAAAACAATCCGGTGAAAGCTGGATTGTGTCGCGAGGCAACTGACTGGGAGTTTTCTAGCGCATTTAAGGGGACGTAGGATCTGCCGCTAATGCGGCGTTGCAAGCGAGACGCTTGCGCTCCAGTCGCGTCGCAATAAACAATGAACAGCTTAGTTTTTACAAACATGCTCCACCGACCGGCACGGACGTTCGTCAGCGTGCTTGGTATCGCTGTGGGCGTGTTGCTCATCGTCTTCACCGTCGGCTTGTCGAACGGTACGATGCGCGAGCGGGGGCATCGTGAGGGTAACGTTGGGGCCGAGATCATGTTTCGCCCGTCGGGTAGTGTTGGATTCGGACCCACTGAGACCTTTCGACTTCCCATCGAGTTAAAAAATGAGGTCGCGCGGGTTGATGGCGTGCGGGCAGTGATCGCTGTCGGTCAGAACGCGGTCGCCACAAAAGACAACAAAACCGGCAATCGCCTGATCGACGGAATTGAATTCCAGCCGTATTCCGATGTTGTCGGGATCGACATCATCGAGGGTAGAAGCATCGGTGCCAATGGTGACGAAGCGATCGTCGATACAGGATTTCAAGCGCAGAAGAACTACAAGATCGGACAGACTATCGACCTTTACGAACGACAGTTCACGATCGTCGGCACATACGAACCCGCTGCCGGTGCCAGAGTAAAGATTCCCCTCGCCACGATGCAAAACCAGCTGGGCACCGAGGGCAAGGTTTCGGCTTTCCTCGTCAAGATCGCTGACGGACAGAACGAGAGTGACGTCGCCCAGCGATTGCACAATGCGTTTCCCGATAACCAAATTGTTCTGACCCGCGAGATCGAAGAGCTCTACATGCAGGGCTTCCCTGCTCTAAACGTTTTCCTCAACGTCTTCATCGGCGTCGCCGCCGTTATCAGTGCTCTTGTGATCCTCCTCACGATGTACACGACCGTTACCGAACGGACGCGTCAGATCGGTATCATGAAGTCACTGGGCATGAGTAACGCCGGTATAGCATGGACGATCACTCAGGAAGCGTTGTTGATAAGCCTGTGCGGTATTGTCGGCGGCATCATCCTGACCTTCGTGCTGCGTTTTGCGTTGACGCGTGTGACGACACTCGAGGTTGAGATGAGCTGGACCGTTATGGTAATAACCGTGATCGTCGGGTTGATCGGCGGTGCGATCGGTGGCCTTTATCCCGCTCTGCGGGCCGCACGTCTTGACGCGGTCGAAGCATTAAGTTACGAGTAAGATCCCTTTAACAGAGGTCCCAAAAATATGCGTTCCCTCTCGTTCTTCGTCCTCCTGCTTTCGCTCCTTCTCTCGCCCGGCTTTGGCCAGTCGACGCGAGATAAAGGGCGTTCGGCGAAACCCGTTCCGAAGGAACTTCTCTCGCTCGGCGCGACCGTCGAGAAGTACGTTAGCAATTACGAGATAAACGCCGACGGCACGGCGCACGAGACGGTGGAGATGCAGCGGCGTTGCAGTTCGAACGAATGCATCGAGTTTCTCTCTACGTTTAAGCAGATCTTTAATAGCGATCTTCAGCAGCTGAAGGTGCTCGACGCCTATCTCGTCAAAGCTGACGGGAAGATAGTAAAACTTCCGGCGACCGCTATCACCGACCGCCCGACTCCGCAATCCGAGGCAGCTCCTGGTTTCTCATCCCTTCGCGAGGTCGAGATCAAGTACTCTCCCTGGCGAGTTGGGGACGCCGGATACGTCAAGATCGAGTCCGTAACGACCAAGCCGATCCTCGAAAAACGTTTCGATGCGCTCGAACTCTTTCCCGTGATCTTCGATTGGAAATCCATCGAGGTCAACGTGTCGGCCCCGGCCGGTTACGAGTTATTTGCGGAAGCAGTGGGGCTCGACGGCGGTAAACTCGCGGACGAGAATGGCCGGTCGCGCTGGCGATATACAAAGCAGAACGTTTCAAGGATCGACATCGAGCCGGTCGGAAGCCCGATCCCCATCAGTCCGAGATTCGCTCTTACGACGTTTCGAAATCCGGGC
Source organism: Pyrinomonadaceae bacterium (assembly GCA_035274235.1). Classification (GTDB taxonomy): domain Bacteria; phylum Acidobacteriota; class Blastocatellia; order Pyrinomonadales; family Pyrinomonadaceae; genus OLB17. The sequence goes on along the minus strand of DATEOJ010000237.1, from coordinate 1,696 downwards.
GAACTCGGTGCCGCCTTTTGGGAGATACTCGAAAAGAAAACCGTCGTCACACCGGAGATCCAAACTCTCGCCGACCAGATCACAAAGGACGCGACGACACCCAGCCAACAGGCCTCGGCTATTTACGAGTGGGTCAACAAGAACATTCGTTATTTTCTGATCGTCCTCGATAGCGGAGGATGGGTTCCGCATGACGCGAGTCAGATCGTCAAGAATGGCTATGGCGATTGTAAGGACTACACCGTACTCATCCACACGCTGCTAAAGGCTAAAGGGATCGAGAGCACTCCCGTGCTGATCCGATCCGAGGTGGGAAACTGGTTTCCGGCCGTACCGGCGATGCAATACTTCAACCACGCCGTGCTCTACATCCCGAGTCTCAATCTTTTTGCGGATGCGACGATACCAAACACTCGGCTCGGTCTGATCCCGCAAACGATCGTCGGAAAGAAAGCTGTGCTCGCGGGTCCCAAGTCGGGAACCATCGACGTCCCGCGCGATAACCCGGCTGACAATCAGATCACTAGCGACGTCACATACACCTTTAGCGACAACGGAAACGTAAAGGCCCAAACCAAGAACACCTATCTCGGCCGATCGGAGATAGTATTCAGACCGCTTTTCGGCGAAACAAATTCGAACCTCCTGGTAAAGATGATCCTCGCCTATTTCGGAATCAACGGCGACGGAAAGGTGACCAAGATCGGGAATCCGCATCAGGTCGGCGAGGCGTTCAGCGTCGAGATGGAGGCGGGTGTTGAAGACTATACGACGTTCACACCAAGAGGCAAGCTCGCCCTGCCTGTCGGGTTGAACCTGATCAACTTCGCAGCGATGGAACCTTTTGTTTCGGCCGACTCGAGAAAGACAAGCGCCGAGGTTGGTGCGACCAGGATTCGCGAGAACATCACTATCCAGGTTCCCGCGTCCGTGACGGTCGCCGGTCCACCCGCGAGTGTGAGTTTTTCGACGTCGATAGGCAGCTTCAATGTTAATCCCGAGCTAAAGGACGGAAAGCTTCGGATCATCCGCGAACTCGTTATCAAAAAGGATTCGATCGATCCGTCCGACTACCCTCAGTTCAAGGAACTCATCGGTAAGCTCGTTGCCTCCAACAATGTCGAGATCGATTACACCGCCGATCCGTCGTTGTTGGTAGCCAACACGAAAGAGCGAAAGAAGGCGAAAGCTGACGAGAGATCGCCGGAGCAACGACTTTTCGAAGCCATCATGGGCGGTGGGGCCGGAAAGGAGTTGACGTCTACCGAAGTGCGCCAACTAGAGACGAGGGTCGCGGCGGACGAGAGCGATGAGGAGTCGCGCATCAAGCTTCTCCGACATTATGCGAACCCCGAGACGAAGAAGACTCCCGCGAACAACAGCGCGTTTCTCAGACACCGGCTCTGGCTGATCAAGAATCGTCCGCGAATGACCGATAACGATATCTTCGGCTTGTGGTTTCCGAGTTTTGTTGATGACGGTCTCCCCGAACTTCGGACAGCGTGGCTCGATGCGGTGGCGGCAGCAAAGAGCGATTCGAAAGTACGCTTGAATGCGATAGATTTCCTCATGTTCAATTTCCCGGACGACGCGGAGAAAATGGTTGCGGAAGGAATCACTATCTTCCCGACTGAATACAAGTACCCTCTCTTGATGTCGAACATCGCTTTGCGGACCGTTAAGAAAGACTGGACCG